>JANQRM010000223.1 GCA_028284565.1 Anaerolineae bacterium
TATTTTTCTACTTACCCGACCCGCCGCCACCTTAATTGTCGTGGTCGAAATCACGGGAATCTTGTGGGTGGTCAACGGCATCATCACGGTGGCATTTTCATTTGCTGGTGGCGACAATTGGGGGTTGCGCTTGTTGGGTGGTCTAGTGATGGTGGTTGCAGGAGTGATTGTGGCAGGTCATCCTATCATTGCAAGTTTACTCACCCCAGTGTTTCTGTCGATGCTAATCGGTGTTGCGGCAGTTGTGAATGGCATCGTTGAAATGGTAGAAGGTTTCCGTGAACAAGAAGATGGTCAACGTCACTGGTCATGGGGCGGCTTTTTCGTGGGTTTATTCACCTTGATCGCGGGACTCATCTTGCTCGCTTCACCTTTGGTTTCCGCCATTGCACTCGTTCCACTGCTAGGTGTTTGGAGCATTGTCAGTGGAATCATCATGCTGATCGCTGGATTCGTATCACGGTAAACCGAAAAGAAATCCCTAGTTGTGGACAGAGCCACCCTCCCCTCTTCAGACAAGCGATGACTGGAGAGGGACTTAACCTATTTCATACATAGTCACAGGAATTGCAGGGACAATGACTTACTCTCCGATTCGTGTACTTATCATTGATCAGCATGTGATGGTACGACGAGGTATGCAAGCGATGTTAGCCGAAATCTCAGACATCTTAGTGGTTGGGGAAGCCAGCCGAGGAATCGAAGCATTTTCCCAGCTTGAGTCTTTGAAACCTCGTGTGATCATCATAGATTGGAAGCGACCTACCCAAGAAGAGGTGGATGCTATTCAGGAGATGACAAGTCGTCATGCTAATCTTCGGGTTCTCGCCTTATCCAACTATCCAACTATCGGAGCATTTCTGACCGCTTTCAACAGTGGTGTACAAGGCTTTCATATCAAAGAAGTTGACCCTGATGGTCTGATAACCGCCATTCGACACGTTGATCAGTATGGCATCTTTATCCATCCAACGATTGCCCGACTGCTCAAACAGCTAGAAGATCGAATTTCTCTATCTGGCGAACAAGCGGCAGTGCTTCATCTCTTAAGCCGTGGGATGGGTTATGAACAAATCATGGACTATTTGAACATTAATCCTTCAAAATTAAACCGCCACATCCAAATAATCATCGCCAAATTTACTTGAGCCCCGCTGGATTACAAGTCCTGTATGCTGCAGGTTTTTGTTGTCTCTCAAGCAAAATGGTAAGCTATAATCTCAGGCATGGGAGTTTAGTAGACACCCTTTTCAAGTCCGATTGTACTGCTCCATTCTGTTGCCGAATCACTCTAGCCCCCCTCAAGTCAGCCTAGCTGGAGTAGCAGACGAATGACACAAGAGACTCAACATCAACCCGATCGTTTGAATAAGTTGATGGCTCAACTTCAACAAGCGATTTCTCAGCGTAAAGAAGCTGAAGCAAACCTGCGCTATCATATCGCTTTTGTACAACTCGTAACCCGCCTCTCAACGCGCTTTATCACGCTGCCGATTGATCAAATTGATGTCGCTATTCACGACGCCCTCGAAGCCACCGGACGGTTCGCAAGGGTTAATCGTTGCGAGGTCTTTCAGCTTCATGACAACGAGGCAATAGCCAGTGTGACCCATCAGTGGAATGCTCTAGGCACTGAATCCTCGAGAGAACAGGTACAAGCAATGGTTCTGGCTGACTTCCCTTGGATCATGTCACAACTTGCAGGTGGTGATGTGGTCGTGGTTCCAGATACGGATAGATTGCCTGAAGCTGCCAACTCCGTAAAAGGCATCCTCCAAGCGGAAGGCACACGAGCTTCGATAACAGCACCCTTACTGGCGGGAGAGAAGCTACTCGGTGCAATTGCCTTCGATGATACCCATGGTGTTCGTGACTGGTCTGAGGAGATGGTCACCTTATTGCGTATCGTGGGCGATATTATTGCCAATGCTTTGGAACGCCAGCAGATGGAATCGGAATTAAGAGCCAGTGAGATCCGCTATCGCCAGTTGGTCGAAACGATGAATGAAGGGTTGGCTGTTGTTGATGAGAATAGCATACTCATTTTTCTCAACAATCGGTTTGGCGAAATGCTTGGCTATGCACCCAACACAATGCTGGGACAATCTATAAACCAATTTCTGGATACAAGCAATCAGCAGATTCTCGCTGAACAGCAGGTACAACGACGGTTGGGATTGGACACCCCTTATGAACTTGCTTGGCGTAGACAGGATGGCACAGTGCTTTATTCCCTGATTGCACCTGTGCCAATCTTTGATGAGGCAGGCGAATTCCGCGGTAGTTCCGCAGTGGTTACCAACATTAGTGAACAAGTGTTAGCGCAACAGCTGATGGAACAACGTGTCGAGTCCCGTACACGTGAATTGGCGACCCTATTGACCGTCACCAACAATGTGACTGCTACCCTAGAAATTGAACCCTTGCTCGATTTGATTTTGGAGCAACTCCATACAGTGGTGACCTATGATGGTGCGGCGATCCTATCCTTACAAGATGATGTGTTAACTGTACTCGCGCATCGCTGGTCAATTACTGACAGTGCCTCTGCCACCTTGCACTTCCCAGCCGATGAAATCTTTACCAACATGGATGAACTGCGAGAAAAGCAAGTCATCATTGTTCCCGACATCCATAGTGACACCCTCGAAGCACTGAGTTTCCAGAAATCAGTGGGCAACCATTTAACCAGTATTTTTTCTGAGAGGCGAACATGGATGGGTGTCCCTTTACTCATCCAAGATAGGATTATCGGCTTGTTGAGCCTCGACCATCAGCAACTGAATTTCTATTCAGGAGAACAGGCGAAGTTGGTCTTGGCATTTGCCAATCATGTGGCAGTAGCCCTCCACAACGCGCAACTTTATGGACAGGCTCAGATCGCAGCAACCCTAGAGGAGCGCAACCGTTTGGCGCGTGAGCTTCATGATTCGGTGACACAGGCGATTTATAGCGTGAATCTCTATGCTGATGCGGCGAATTTGGCATTGACCAAGCGCAAATATGAGACCGCCTTTCAGCATATCCAAGAGGTACGCAACATGGCGCGTGAAGCCATGCTCGATATGCGACTGTTGATCTTTGAACTCCGCGCCCCCTTGCTCGAAGAGGAAGGTTTGGTCACGGCGATTCAAGCGCGTCTGGATGCCGTTGAAGCGCGCTCTGGACTTCAGGCGGTATTACAGGTGGAAGGACATCGCCAACTGCCTGCCTTCATTGAGAGCGAGATTTATCGGGTGGCTCAAGAGGCAATAACGAATGTGACAAAACATGCCAAGGCAACACAGGTCGATGTGACTTTGCGCTTCAACGCCGACCAGTTCACGTTAGAGGTTTGTGATGACGGGATTGGGTTTGATCCTGAAGTTGCCCTGAAAGGTGGCGGGTTTGGATTGAAAAGCATCATTGAGCGAGTTGATAAGCTCAATGGCGACTTAACACTGGAAAGACAAGCCAAGAGCGGAGTTCGTCTGTTGGTTGAACTAAAGGTTTAGTTAAAGGATAAAATTGATGTCTCCTTCCCCTATTCGCGTCCTTGTGGTTGATGACCATCAGATTGTTCGTAAAGGAACCATCGCTTTGCTGACAGAAATTGATGATCTTGAGATTGTTGGTGAAGCTAGCAATGGTGTTGAGGCAGTTGAGCAAGTGAATCACCTCCAGCCAGATGTCGTCCTCATGGATTTGATTATGCCCCAAATGGATGGCATTGAGGCGATTGGCCATATTACAGCCCAACATCATGAGACCGCAGTGATTGCCCTGACGAGCTTTGCAACCGATGACAAAGTTTTTCCCGCCATTAAAGCGGGCGCATTGGGCTACTATCTCAAAGATTCCAATCCAGAGGATTTGATTCAAGCCATTCGTCAAGTCCATCGGGGCGAACCATCTTTACATCCAACTATTGCTCAAAAGGTGTTGCACGAAGTCAGTCGCCCACGCACGCAGGAGAAACCAGATGTTGACCCCCTGACTACCCGCGAGATTGAAGTCTTGCGTTTGGTTGCCCAAGGCTGGAGTAATCTGCAAATCGCCGAACAGCTAATCATTGCCGAAGTCACTGTTCGTACCCATGTCAGCAACATTCTCGGTAAACTACATCTGGCAAATCGGGTTCAGGCAACCTTATATGCCTTAAATGAGGGCATTGCCTCATTGGAAACCACCCCCGATGAAGACGACGTATAGCCTCTCTTGATTGCTCGGTAAAATTCTGTTCGACAATTACGAAAGCTGAGCCTACAACAATTGTTGTAGCTGTACCCAACATATTTCGTAGCCTTTCTAAACCGATAGTCGTGCTTTGTTGAGCCAAAGATCAGCACACGGACGATGCTCTTTGATTGATATTCCCCTACAGTATAAGTGTCACTCATCATGACAATAACGACCACATAAAACCTGTAAGGAGAACCTAATCTGATGACCGAACAAGTACCGAACACCAATGACCAAGAACATCTTAAGGATCAACTCAAGGCATGGGGCATCGATCTTGAGCAATTCCGCCAACAAGCTGAGCAAGCGGGTGAAGATGCTGAGGCTCAATTCAATCAGCTCGTGACCGAGACACAGGAACGTCTCGAAGCTGAGCGCGAACAAGTCAAACAACAGTTGAACAACACCTCAGAGCAAATTAGTACCCATGTCAACAAGGCTTGGAATGATCTCAAGCGGGCTTTTGAGAACATTGGACAGGAAAACACCGAACCCGAGGCTACTGAGTAGTCATTCATAAATGTTGAAAAAGAGACTAAGCATGCCCTCATTTGAGGGCTTTTTTGTGTTTGCCTAAATTAATCTAATTGCTGAAGGTATGATTTTGGTTTGATCCTTTTGGCACCGATCGTGAAGAATTCGCGTCTTAATAGCAGTGATTTCAAATCATCCCGTTCCTTCTTTTTAACACCGTATCATAATCTTCCCTACCCTATTCACTCAGATTTCAAAAGTGATGAGGAAACTGAACTTGAGCAATGAGTAGACGAGTTTCAAGTAACAGTTTCGGCAAAAGGCTGGTTATCTGTAATCCTTGGTTTCAGCAGAGGAGTCGGATCATCGAAAAGATCATAATACCGGCCATATCCACTTGCAAAACGAAGTAGGTCTAAAGCTGGAGTAGTTCTGCACTGAACATCGTGTGTAGATGGTCTGCTTAAGGCTTCGAATGGCTCCCGGCCGGTTGAAAAAAGTTGAAATTTCCGGAATTAGTCTATTTTGTGCCTATACTTAAGACAAGGTCAGTGCAAGGGGGTGCAATATGGGACAACCTCTAGAACAAATCAAGTCCTACCAACTTGTAGAGCGTATTGGTGTCGGTGGGTTCGGGGCTGTCTATCGCGCCTATCAATCACAAGTCGATCGTGAAGTTGCAATAAAAGTCATTTTGCCAGATGTTGCTCAACAAGCGGAGTTTATCCGTCGTTTTGAAGCTGAAGCTCAACTTGTTGCTCGGCTTGAACATATGAATATCGTGCCATTGTATGACTATTGGCGCGATCCCGACGGTGCTTACCTGATTATGCGCTACCTACGAGGAGGCAGTCTCGCCGATAAACTGAAGCATGGGAAATATGATCCTCAAACTGTCGGCAAAGTCCTGACTCAAATCTCCTCTGCACTACACATCGCTCATCAACAGCGTATTATCCATCGTGATATTAAACCTGCCAATATCTTGCTGGATGACGAAGGCAATGCATCTCTAACTGATTTTGGCATAGCAAAAGACCTCAATCGATTAGATGGTTCAATCACGGGTGCGGATGCAATCATTGGCTCACTCGACTACCTTTCTCCAGAGCAAGCAAGGGGAGAAGCTGTGACAGCCAAGACGGATATCTATAGTCTCGGTGTGGTGTTGTATGAAATGTTGACATCCTTTCCCTGATGTATCGTCCGTCGAACGTCTTTACAAACACATCCATGACCCACTTCCTGAAATAAAGAACCTCCCCCTCAAGATTGTCGATGCAGTGAATGAGACGATCCAGAAGGCAACAGCTAAAAATCCCAATGACCGATTCGATGATGCAATGCAATTTGCAAATGCCTTTTTGGAGGCGGCAAATCTGAAGTGACAGCCGATGCCAACAAGCCTTGTTGAGCTCTTGTCTCCGCGAGAACAAGAGATTTTGCACTTAATGATCAAGGGGTTATCCAATCGTGAAATCGCAGAACAGCTCGTGGTGACAGTTAGCACGGTTAAGGCAACCCAGAGTCATCTCTATCGCAAACTGCGGGTTAAAAATCGTGTCCAAGCCATCGCACGAGGTCGAGAACTCGATCTGTTGTTCGGAAATACCAAGGCATCGCAAGATAAAACAGAATCTAATCTTGTGGTTTCGTTACCTGAGCCAGCAAACCCTTATAAAGGATTGAAGGCGTTTGAGTCAGCAGACAGTCAAGACTTTTTTGGTCGAGAAGACCTTTTCTGGGTAGTAGACTATCGAGTGAGTTTAGATGGGTTGGCAACGTTGGCACATCGCGTTATAGTTGCCGGAAGTATTCTTCAAACAAAACTTCTTGCCCCTTCAGTTTCGCCCATGAGTATGTCCCTATGGGCGTTTTTTGTATCCCACATTAACTGAAAAGGATCCTTTTCAGTTAACGAAAACTAGTATGTTCGAAACTGTTTTGGTTCGTGATGGATGGCGTGTCACACAAAAATCAATTAAACTTCCTAACTATATCTCAGTTACTCCTATATGTGGCCTCACTTGTTAATGGCTCCGTACAGCTCCGTTAATCTACTTGTCGCCTATTTCCAACATTGAGCCAGTGCGGTATTCACACTGTGAGCCTGTGGTCCTTTTGTGCAGAGTATGAATTTTCAGATGATTTGATGCCCAGGTTGCTCTTCTGGACAATAAGAATAGTCAAACTGATTTCCTAATTACCAAGTCAGAAGAAGTGCTCTTACATGGATTTATCGGCGAACAACGTAATTAAAATAACGAAAATTCTATGGACGAATGATGAACAAATATCTATTAATAGTTTTTGGACTAACCTTGCTTTTCCAGTTTGTTGTTCCTGTTGAAGCTCAAGATAGACGAGGTTCATTTACTATCGCGCCCTTATTAACGAACGAACGTGGTTGTGCATTAAGAGGGGCAGCGGTTTGGGAAACTTTTGATAATCCAGACAGGGGAGGACCTGTAAATGCTCTAGATGCCAGTCTGCTTATATATGATTATTTTGCAGTGGAGATTTACGAGGCTGATGGCGAGTTATATCGACAACTGAATTATTATCATGACTATTTTATGCCCGTTAGAGAAGATGAAGCAATAGCAATTCGCGAATTTACCGTACTGTTACGTGCTCAAATTGAATGGCCTGCTTTCCCACTAACGATTGTGCTTCGTGATACGATTAGCCACGAAGGACAACGTAGTGATCGTGACGATGACATCGTGCAAACTGTGCAAATCACTGCTCGTCAAATCATAGATGAATGTCTCGAATACATCGATCCGGTTATAGAATTCACTGGTCAGGGAGATTTAGATGAAGACGGTCAAGCGTGTTCTGATGTGAACCTAGGTATGATCTATGCATACACATCTCAGAAAAATGACGAAAACGGCAACGATTGGATAGCAATAGTTACAATTGACGGTTCGGGACTACCTCTAGATATTAGTTTCTTCTTTGCCCCATTATTCAGCCGAGTTCCAACTGGAAATACTGTGGACTTAGACTTTGTGTATCCAATAACTGCTCGGCCTGTGAAGGCAACAATGTATGATGTACCTGATCCAAGAGAGATTATCCCCCAAGTCGGCTCCAGTTCTCCAGAAGCACTAGAGTTTGCCATCAATAGCCCTGAGATGGTTAGTGCAACTTGGGATCCAGGGCAAGTCATCGAAGCCTGTCTTGAACTCGAAATAGAAAGTTCACGAAAGTGTAGCGTAAGTACTGATATCGAAAGCTCTGTGACAGTGCGAGTCGGTCCTGGCACCAATCGCACATCTATCCTGCATTTACCAATCGAAGAATACTTTAGTGTTCTGGGAATGGGCTTTGCCGATGATGAGAGTATGTGGCTGCAATTAGACAAAAGTGAGGTGGCTCCTAATCCAAGCGCCAGTGAATTATGGGTGCCGAGAGGCGATGTCACTCTATCAGGCAACTGTATCGGCTTAGATCAGGTCAATGCACCGCCAATTATCCCGATCATCAACCCGGCTCCGGACACAACTGACACCGATGGGGGGGATGAGGGAGGGACTAATGAGAATAACAATTCAGGATCGATTATCGGGGGAATACAAGCTGGCTTATGGCCTGTAACGATTGTCAAGGGTTCAATTGATGGTCCGTGTATCAACCAATCTCCTCAAGGCGAGCAAGTTGTCAGTCAAAACTACTTGTTCACCATGCAGCCTGATGCCAATGGAGAGAGTATTTCGGTGACTTGGGCATTCTCGGACGGTGCCGCAACATTTACCATGTCTAGAACAGCCGGAACAAGCTATCACGGGATATTGTTTTTCCCTGAGTTTAACTCAACCTATACTTTTACTTTGATATTTGATTCAGCCATGAGTTTTCAAGGTGAGGTGGTGAACGCAGTCGGTGCTTGTGTGTTTTACGATACGATATTTGGACAAGCACCTTAGTTCGAATAACTGAAATAGTAGTAATCAATGACTGTTTTTTTGGAGGCTCTATCTTCTTGAGATTATAGCTCTCGCCTCGTGAAGAGTTTGAGTATGTAGTCAGAAAATGCACCAGGGGTTGCGATGGGATTGGCTTCGGTAAATGCAGATGAAATGATCTGAAAAACTGGCTGATTTAGTATTAAAATAGCTTATGAGAATGTATCTAATCATAAGTAAAGCAAGTGATTGTAAGGAAATGAATGATGGCGAATGAACTGGCGCTGAGAAATGGAGATCACAGAGTCGATGATGGCTCCCGCAAGGATGTCTTTGCTCAAGCCGTTGCCCAAGCACTCGATACCTTGGGTACGCAAGCCTCCAAACGAAGCTATCGGTCTGTTTACTCCTCGTGGCTCTATTGGACCCGCGATCATGAGCTGAGCCCAATCGACTTGTCGTATCAGAATGTAGCGGAATATTTAAGTCATGACGATGTGTCTCGCGCGACCAAACAACGGCGATTGTCCTCCTTGAAAAAACTGGCGCAAATCTTGGCCATTGTTTTCCATACGGATAGTCATTTTCGAGCAATGAGTGAAGCCCTCGCCTTGATCCGGATTGCCAAATCGGGTCACGGCGGGACGACACGCGAACGGCAAGCCTTAACTCAGGAGCGGGTCTATGAAGCCTTGAGACAGTGGAAAGGTGATCGCAATCTAGATAAGCGCAATACCGCCCTACTCACCCTACTCTTTTTCTATGGCTTGCGACGCTCGGAGGCGGTTGCCTTGCGCTGGCATGATCTCGACCTCGAGCGCGGCTTATTGACAATCTCCAATGGCAAAGGTGGCAAGTCGCGCACCATCCCGCTGGATGTTCGACTCGATGCCTTCGTTGCCGGGCAGGAACGCTGCATCGGTCGGATATTTGTCTTCCCCAGCATTAACAAGGGGGATCGAATCAATCCCCAAGATAAGGCCATGAGTAGCCAAGCGGTTTATAACCTGACATCTGGTTTGGGTTTTGCACCGCATGATGCCCGACGGACGATGA
Organism: Anaerolineae bacterium; assembly: GCA_028284565.1. Next base: position 9,666 of record JANQRM010000223.1, read on the forward strand.
TCACCGATTTGCTTGAGCACGATACGCCATTGCCTGTTGCTCGAGATATGGCCGGACATGCACATGGGTCGACGACGATGCGCTATGCCATCCAACGAGATGCGGATCGGATGCGGGGGATGCTCAAGCGCGGGATCCGGTAGTGTGTGTTGAACAAAATGCTGTCGCGTAGGAATAAGTGTAAACCAAAGGAGGTCACTTAAGCTGCCACATTGGGAATTTAGTATATTCCGACGAAACGATCGATTTTACATTAAACAGACCCATTCAAACGTCATCCTGTATTTTATATTACTCCTATAGTTAAAACTGATTTAACGCCCTCTTCTCCAAATTATCAGTAGCATCTAGAAACTTGTATGTTCTGGTATAATTGATCTATATGTATAGGATACTCAACATGACCCAACTCGAAATCAAACCCACAACCGCTGAAAAACTTCAAGAAATATCCGAGCAGGCTCAAAAATCAGTTGATGAAATCCTGATGCTACTCCTCAACCGATTTGGTCATACGGTGATAGAAGCGGATGAAACCAACGAAGAAGATGCGACCTGGACAGATGAAGAACTTGCCGAATTACTCCAACCTAAGGAGCCACTAACGGGCAAGGAAATGGTCGAGCAAGGTTTGATCGGCGGCTGGGAAGATATGGGTATCACGGATAGTGTGGCGTGGTTGGAAGAACAAAGAGCCAAACGTAGGAAGAAGTTTGAGTGGTAGATGCACTTCTCGATACAGCAAGTGTGGTTGACTTGCTTAGGAACTATCCTCCGGCAAAGACTTGGATAGCCCATGAAGATCGGATTTTTGGGATAACCAAATTTGTTTGGATGGAGCTGGTGGCAGGTTGTCAGAACAAACAAGCCCTAATCAAAGCCACCAAAATGATCGAACGATTTGAACTTATTCCTATTACATCCACGGATGTCGATTGGGCATCTGACCGCTTAGTTCGATTCAACTTGAGCCATAATCTGGACATTTTAGATTGCCTCATTGCCTCAACAGCACATCGGCTACAAATTCCCCTCTATACCCGAAACTTGAAACACTTCAAGCCACTGCTCGGAGACCTGGCGCAAAGCCCGTACTAGCATCTTTCGATACCTTAAAAGCTGGGGCATACTCAGTATTCCTCATTTGCCATCCGCCATCACCGCCTGCGTGGGATGACTGGCAGAATTCGTCTCACTTCCGTTACCCAATTAAAAACCACGTCCAAGAATGGTTGATCATAAATTCAGTTTATTGGCGACTTCAGTCAATTCATCATCGGTGATGCCGATGTAACGCATGGTCACATCCGGTCGTGAGTGATTGAGTTTCTTCATAATCGTCACTAAGGCGACACCATGTTTATAGGCATGATACCCCCAGGTCTTTCTCATGGTATGGGTTCCGAAATTGCCTTTTAAGCCAACCGCATGACAGAGATTGGATAGATGGGTTCGCACGGTCTGGCGAGTGTCTATACAAATCCCCCGATTAGTTCTAGGTCTTAAGTGGATCCAAGGCACACCAATTTAAAAATATTCCAAGTATCAAAACAAGGACGGATATATCGTGCATAAAAATGTGAGTCAAACTACTCAATATATAGAAAAAATAATCCGGTCTTGTCTCTTTATCCCATTGAGACCATGAGTCATGATTTGCCTTGCTGCAAGGATAAAGTTATTTCGGCTTTTTTAGCATATCAGCACAAAAGGTATTCAATCGATTCTAATGAAACAGTTAAAGCTTTTAGCCATACTGAGAGCCACCATTTGCTCACCCCTCAATTGCTTGATGTGAGATTCATCAAAGCCAATCCAGTCATCGTCTTCTGTACGATGTACAACAAACCACGGGTGCCTCCGCCACTGTTCCCAATACGCCTCACGATCCATCAGCTAACTCGTTTCACTACACGGAAGAGGGTAGGGCTTTTGTATTCAATGACACGCTGTTGCAAAATCAATTTGAGATAACTCACGATAAGATACACCTATTACCTTTGCATCTGACTACTATACATTACTACATGGAATGGTTGCACTATGTAGTAAATCGATTCTATGCCACTGGTCTTGTTTTCTTCCAAAAAACAGTTAGCGGAAAAGGGAATTCTCCAAGATTTAAGAAGGTAATCCAACTGTGCAGGAAGGTCCTTTATTGGAGACAGCCTAAGATCTCTTTGGTTAGTTAAGCATCTTTAGGGAATTAGATTCTTGTGACAAAACTGGCTTTTGTCACAAATGCTCGCTATCGCTATGTTTGAAATAGTGCTACAGAAGAGACGAAAGCTTAGGGACTCGCCTCTTCTGTGCTTTCCGCTTACGGTGTTGCTGATGGAACTATTGTCGGCGGAATCTCCGTTGGCAGTGATGTTGCAGTCGCTGTCGGTTGGCTATCTATTGGGATGAGTGTTGTTGTTGCTGAAGGCACAACGTCCGTCGGAATCAAGGTCGCTGTCGGTGGATTCTCGGTTGGAATCGGCGTTGCTGATGGCGGAATATCTGTCTCTACAGGTACATCCGTCGGTTGGAAGGTCGCCGTTGGAACAGCCGGATTTGGGTTGACTTCAGGGTCTGCCAAAACAAAGATATTCAGCGCACTCAAATTGCCTCGATAACCTGCAACAGGCATGGCATCGTTTGTCCCAAAGTTAAAGCCCAAATCTGGTGCAGGATTGCTATTGCTATTGGTCAATCGCCAGACACTGTTTTGATAAATTCCAATCGTATCTTGTCCGTTTTCGTTCCAATCACCGCGCACTGGATACCAATCCCCTGTCGATGGTCCATAGGGGAAGCCTCGCATTTGAGCCAATGAGTTGTGACTATTATGGAGATACCATAAGCCATTGTCATAAAGCCCGACATAATCCACACTATTCGACCACCAATCGCCTGCAATGGGTATCGCCTCTGGTCCGCCGGGGCTGAATTCAAAGTTATGATCGGGTGCGCCAGCTGAATTGCTGTTGCGAAGTCTGAAGATTCCATCTTGATAGACACCGACAGTATCCGTGCCATTGCCATCCCAATCACCCACAACTGGATACCACCCTGTTTCTTGGGGACCAAAGACAAAGCGATAGTCTGTCATACCATCGTTTGCCAGTTCACGAAGCAACCATAAGCCATCTTTGTACAAGCCAATGCCATCCACTCCATCACCGTTCCAATCCCCAATCAGCGGATGCCAGCTGGGTTCGGCAGGACCAAAGCGGAATTGCATCGAGTTGTTACCTGTGGCATTAGTTTCGGTAAACGTCCACACACCCTCTTTATAAATACCAACAGTACTCTTATTGGGGTCAGGCGTTGCTGTGGGCGCAGGAGGTGCATTGACCATTACAGAACGAATCTCGCTCCATGCACTGGGGTTATTCTCGTCAAAGGCACGTACTCGCCAATAATAGGTCAATCCGTCAGTAAGGTCGCTGGCTGGGGTAAAGCTGGTATCCGCTCCCGTATAGACCGTCACCGATGGGGGATTCGTTGTCTCTAGTTGCATTTCATAGTTTATAGCCCGATTTACACTTTGCCATTGGAAGGTTGGTGTCAAGTCTTGCACCGTAGCCGAATCCAGTGGTGAGTTAAGAAGTGGTGCATTTGGTGGTGGCAAGATAATTGTCACTTCAAAAATGGTACTCCAATCCGAAACGACATCGTTCACGTCAAAGGCACGTACTCGCCAGTAATACGTCCCCAACGGCAGATCAATGTCAGGCGTATAGTTTGTCGAATTGCCACTGAACACAGTGGTCGAAGGTGGACTCAAGAGATCGAGTTGCAGTTCATAGTAAGTTGCATTGCGAGCGACTGACCACTCAAAGGTAGGTGTGAAGTCGAAAGTATCACTCCCAGCGATTGGGTTTTGTGGAATCGGCACACCAATGATGAGTTCACTGATCGCTGCATCAACTTGAATCCGTGGTTTGGTCACCCCATTATCAAGATCGGTGATAGGTATGCCTGTGGTAAGCAAG
>JANQRM010000280.1 GCA_028284565.1 Anaerolineae bacterium
TGATGAGCCAGAATCAGAGGAGCTGGAACTGCTAAAGCGTGACGAGCCACTGCTTTTGTCATCACTGCTTCGTCCAAAGCGGGATGACCCACTCCCTGAACTGGAAGAGCCAGAGCGTCCAAAACTGCTCCCTGAACCAGAGCGTCCGAAGGAACTACCCCCGCCTGACCTATCACGTCCGGGAAGTCCGCCGCCAGAAGAGCTAGAAGAACCGCGACTGAAGGGATTGCTCCCGCTTTGGCGACCTAAACGACTGCCGAGACCACTCTCATCGTCGTCATCATCAGCGTCATAGTAATCGTCATCGTCGTCGTAGTCGTAATACTCGTCGTCGTCTTCATATTCGAGTTCGTCGTCGTCACGAAAACTCATAATGATTGTCCTAAGATTGATTTACATTGGATGTCTGTGGTTAATAGATGGAGATCGTTAGCGAAAAACAAACCCTACACCTATCCAACACTAACAGACAATTTGCCAGCTTAAGGATACCACACTTTTGCATTTCATGCGATAGAAATCGCACATAAGTTCTATTGGAATCGCGTTAGAACCGAGTGGGTGTGGGGTTTATGTGGTTGAGCTTACAATATTGATAGATTCTGCTATTCAAAGTTGATGTCAAGATAGACTTCGCTGAGGGGGAGTTTACAATTTATCATGGTAAGGGGGATCACATCGTCTAATTGGGTGAATTCATAGACTGTCCAAGCATCATGGGAACGGACTTGGAGTTGGGTATAGACGCGCGATTGGTCTACGAGTAGATAAGCCTGCACGGATGGGAGGCTCTTGTAGTATTCGGCTTTGGTTACGAAGTCGTACTGGGTCGACGTTGGCGAGAAAACTTCGACAACCAGTATAGGATTGATGAGCATGGTGCGTTTTTCATCGGCGTAGTCGCGCTTGCCACAGACCACGCTGACATCGGGATAGACAAATTTTTCATCATTAATTTTGACGCGCATATCTGGATTGAAAGTATGACAAGACGAGTCACGTAATTGATTTCTGAGTTCACCAAAAATATTACCTGAAATTATATTATGTTCCTCTGTCCCGCCGGACATGGCATAGATGTCGCCGTTGATATATTCGTAGCGGGTGTGTGTTTCCTCTTCGTATGCGAGCCATTCGTCGATGGTCCATTTGCGGGGGATGGGGTCGCGCATTGCCATTGGGTCAATCCTAAAGACTGATGTTTCGATAGATGTCTTGCATTGAAAGGGTGCAATTGAGGCTATTCAGGGGAATATCTGCATCTTTTTGATAAATGTCCTCGACCAACCATGTGTTATTTTGACGAATGAACAAGCGGGCATGATAGCGGTCTTGGTCGATAACCAAATAGGCTTTCAGCGAGTCAATCTGTTGATAGAACTCTGCCTTTATGCCTAGGTCGTATGCGGTTGACGATGGGGAGGTGACTTCAATCACAAGAAGGGGATTTAACAGCATGGTTTCCTTATCGTCTTGAAATTGTGCTGTGCCACACACTGCGCTCAAGTCAGCATAAAGGTATTTCTCATCATTAATATGAACTCGCATGTCGGCAGGAAAGAGTTCGCAAGTTGACCAATTAATGAGCCGACCCAATGCTTGAGTCAGATTCATAATGATTCTACTGTGTGTAGCTGTCCCGCCGGACATGGCATAGATGTCGCCGTCGATATATTCGTAGCGGGTGTGTGTTTCCTCTTCGTATGCGAGCCATTCGTCGATGGTCCATTTGCGGGGGATGGGGTCGCGCATTGCCATTAGTTTGTATCTCCGTGTTGCTTATCTCTATTATAGCAGAGGTCAAAGTAGAAAGTGGAAAGTTTGTCTTATAGGGGCAACAGGAAGAGTACGAATGGTCGATAATAGATTGCTGTAGAGAGGCGATTCGGAAACCGCCCCTACGCATTTATGAGATTACTTGAGGGTCATGGTGAACCAGTCGCTTGTGGATTGAAGGACGGTGTTTGCTTGGGTTTGGTCGTCGGAGAGAACGTTGAAGATGTGGTCGGCACCGTCGATTCGATAAGCAGAGCGTCGCGCGCCCTGTGCATTTGTCAGATACCAATCGAGGTATTGATTGGGTCCCTCATCTTCGCTACCCGCAATAATGAATATTGACCCCTCATAGTTGAGGAATTCGGCTTCGACATCATAACTTTCCATACTGTCGAAGAAGTCCAGCCCCAGCGTGACTTCACGAAAGCCAAGATCAACGGTGATTTGCCCTTCTCGTTTTGCGGTGTCGTAGGTGTTTTGTCCTAAGAAGTTGGTCGGAATATTGCCACCCACTGACCAGAGTGCCATGGACTGGTAGCGTCCGTGATTTCGGGAGGCAGTGATAATGGCGACGCGTCCGCCAAGACTAAAGCCGAGTAGTCCCATCTGTTCGGTATCGACAAATTCTTGTTCCGCCAGATATTCATAAGCGGTGTTGGCATCTTCGACCATCCCATCAATCGTGCTGTTTTCCATCCCACCGCCTGATTCGCCCCATCCGCGAAAATCAATACGCAGGGAGGCGATACCCTGTTCGCCTAATTGGGAAGCGAGGCGTTGAAAGAGATTCCCGACTTCGTTTTTCTGGCTGCCGAATCCATGCAACATCAAGACAGTGGGAAAGGGTCCATCTCCGGTTGGTTGGTTGAGGATTCCTGCAATGTCACCAGAGAGTGTGACGTGATGTTCTTGATAAGTCATCAGGCAGGGTCCCACCAGTGTTTGGGATTCATGCGTTTGCCGTAGCCGAGTTTTTTATCGAGCCAGAGAGCAACTTTGCGGAAGCGGGTGCTGGCGAGTGTCCGCCAGAGTCGGTGTCCGCGCTTGGAGAAGTCTTTGTTGTAGGGGCAGACGCGGATACAGATAGAGCAATCTGTCCCCTGATTCGTCCAGAATTTGAAGCATTTTTCGGCTTCCACTGTCCATTTGGTCACGCCTGTGAGATTGGAAATAGAATGCGGTTCGATGAGGGGGGCATCTTGAGCGATGGCTTTGGGTGGGCAGGCATCGGAGCAAGCACGACAGACTTCGCAGAATTCGGTGACTCCAAAGTCTATGGGTTCGTCGGGCGTGAGGGGTAAATCCGTAAAAATTTTAGCGATACGGACACGGGGTCCATATTCGGGTGTAATCAATAAGCCGTGTCGTCCATATTGACCCAAGCCGGCTTGAATGGCGAGAGGGATGGAGAGCGCGGTGTCATTGAGGCTAGCGACTGCCCGATAGCCCAGATTACGGATGTATTGCGTGAGGGAGAGCAAGGCGATGATGTCTTTGCTGTAACCCTGCCCGGTTGCCGCGCCACTTAAGGCAGACGGAACGGTTTGGATAGTGCGATGATCCATCTCATTGGCGATGACGACCACATGCGATAAATCGAGGGGCAAATCCATCGGTTTGGCGCGCTGGTCACGACGACTGTAGTTGTGGGTGTAGACCCAACGCGCATCGAATTCGCAGATACCGACCAAATCTGCGCCGAGAAATTTGCCGGCACGTTTGACATCGGCGGTGTTTTCTTCAGGTGTGCTATCGACTTTTTTGACGGTGGCTCCCTCACGGAACATGGTATAGGTATCGAGGAAGCCTTCTTTGCGGTCATCGGATTGTTCGAGTAAGTCGGACGTGAAATCGGCAATGTACCATGCGGCGTTGCGGAGGGCATAATCCCTATGGGTGAAGCCATCGACATTGCGAAAGGTGGCGAGGTCAGTGAAGTAGGACTCGAAGAATTCCTGCACCTTTTTGGAGCGAATCTCGTCATCCCATACAGAGCGATTGAACATATCGTACTGCTGGTTGAAGCGTTCGAACTCCTCGCTGATTTGAAAGCCTGTTTTGTTGTCGATGGGTTTGGTTGTTTGCATATTGATATTGAACCACAGAGGGGCGCATAGGCACAACCCCAAGACACCAAGGATCGCTTTGCAGCTGAACCCCAACACAGAGGGTTTGGTAAGGGTGATTCGCGAATCGCCCTTACAAAGTCGCTTGTTGTGCGTGATGGAGGATATGAAATGTCCTAATTGCATTCTAGCACGTTAAAGAATGGTTATGGATTGGTGTTAGAATTGACCTCATTATCCTATATACTGTTAATATAACTGTGGTAACATAGTTTGTGAAATGAAGAACAAATACAGTCGATTGAATCAAATGAATGTCGTGCTTGAGACTTCACCCCATGTGAATCAACGTGTCCGTGCGATATTGCTGACGGATGAGCATCGCATCCTGTTTATCAAGCGGGTAAAGCCGAATAAGCCGAATGAACCCTATTGGGTTGCGCCGGGCGGTGGAGTCGAGGGCAATGAAACCCTGACTCAGACGCTCTCACGGGAATTGTGTGAAGAACTCGGTGCGGAGTTTGAGGTGTTGGGCAAGGTGTTCGTGCTGGAGCATGAAAAAGCGGGCAAGCAATTGGAAGAACATTTCTTCATCTGTCGATTAATCCGCTATGATCTCTCGAAGCGTAGTGGTCCCGAGTTTGAGGATGACGCACGAGGCGAGTATATCCCCCAAGAAATCCCCCTTACGGAAGAGGCGTTGACGAGTATCTACATCAAGACGGTTGAGTTGCGTAATTGGTTGTTGAATAATCTGGAGCAGTTGCGGCATATATCGTGATGACAGTTATTAGTTTTTGGTTATTAGTTGTTAGTAAATGGGTGAATACGCAGGTTCGCCCCTATAGCGTCAAAAATTAGTTGAAATTTATCTTATTTCCGCATTTTTATTCACTCTGAAATGTAAATGATGTTACCCGTGAACAGCCTTCGAAGTCACCTAAGAGGGTAGTTTCGATATAGATTTCGGTTTCAGAGAGAATCGTAAAGCTTTCGGATTGTTGCTCATCTTCATAGGTGTAGATACCCTCATCGCTTATTATGAGTTCAAAACTGTCACCGCTATATTCGGTCATCAGTATATTGCCATTGTCAAGCGGTTCAAAGTTGTAGCCGACGGCTACCCCGCGGGTTTGTCCGGCTAAGTTGAAACAGCCTTCACCGTAGGTGATGGTGGCATTCCAGACGCCATTTCGGGGGACGACTTCGCTGCTTGCTGAGTCAATGATTTCAGAGGAAAACTCAAAATCGACCAAGTTCAGAACAGGTAACAGATTGGCAAAGTCGTCTTCGAGGGGTTCAGGGGCGTTGGGTCCTTGAATGGGGTCTAGGTTTTCATCTATGGGTATGACGAGCGTTTCACCTTCTTGGAGAAGTTGGGTTTTCCCATCAGCAGTGATGTCGGCATTGCCCTCTAATAAGGAGAAGCGCATTTCACCTTCGGGTTGGGCGGTAATGAAGAGGATCGAGCCGAGTTCGATTTGGACTCCGTTGATGGCAAAGTCGATTGTGCCAACACCTTGTGGAGTCTGAATCAAGATGCCATCGGTGATTTCTTCGCACCCAGCTGTGCCAATACCACTTTGGAAGCGGAAGGTCTGCATGCCCTCATCTATATCCCACACATCGACATCCCCAAACGCCAAGAAAATGACGTTTTGTCCGGGTTGGGTGTCGGGCAGGTTGGCTTGGAGGCTGAAGTAGACAATGCCCCAATCGCCTGTCATTAGATCGAAGGGTTCAAGCTGGAGGCTGTCGAGGGTGATGACATCGACAATGTTGCCCGGTTTTTCAAAAATGAAGTCAGTAGATTTATCGTTGGATGTGGCGGTCAATGTCGCATTGCCATAGCAGGCTTGGTTGCGTGAAGTGGGGTCACAAAGTTGGTCTACCGCGTCGAGGGCGGTTTGTAAGATGGCAGGGCAATCATCAGTTTGCGATAAGATGGTGAGGGTGCTTAGGATGAAGATGGTAAACATCCAAGCGAGTGATTTAAGATTGCACATGAGAATTCCCCTTTGATAGGCAACCTTTGTGCAAAGAAAATAACCGAATGCTCCATGAGAAACAAGAGCATCTCATCAATGAAGATGTTCTTATCGGATAAGTGATTATGAAAAAATAGTCATATACTTTAGTGAGTATTTTATGCCTTTCCTCATTAACTTAGTATCAAAAACCAATTTATTCCCCACTATAGGTTAATGATGATTCACCAAGACAGCCTTCAAGGTCGCCGAAGAGGATGGCTTCGATGAAGAGTTCGGTTTCGGAGAGGATGGTGAGGGTGGCGGATTGTTGCGTGTCTTCATAGGTGTAGATGCCCTCTTCGACCAATGTGTATTCGGCATTGACATTCAGTTGATTTTCTGTGAGCAGAATATTGCCATTTGCAAGTGGTTCGAAGGTGTAATTAAAGCCCATCTCAAAAGTTTGTCCATCAAAGTCGCCACATGCTTCACTGGTATATGAAATTACAGCATTCCAGATGCCACTGCGGGGGAAGCCTTCGATGTCGCTTACATCAATAACTTCGGGCGGGAACTCAAAATCGACCAAGTTCAGAATCGGTAATTGATTGGCAAAATTATCGTCGAGGGGTTCGGGGGCGTTGGGTCCATGAATGGGG
>JANQRM010000282.1 GCA_028284565.1 Anaerolineae bacterium
CAACATTAAGCGTTGGTTGATGCACGAGAAGCGGCAGTTGAACACCTACAACATAAGTCCAAACAAGGCATCTTTGGCTGGTTTAGGTCTCGCTTGGTCAATCGTTTACTTCATGTGATGAATGAAGCAAGTGTTTTACGTGAACATCATAAATTTATGTTGGTGAAACTGCTCCGTGTTATGGAAGACGTGTTGAAGAATCAGGCTAAAGAGCTGACTGCTGACCAACAGTTATCTCAGCCTGACGACATCTGGTTTCTCACTTTTCCTGAATTGCTTGCACTGTACAGTGGAGACCTTGCAGATGTTACCGAGTTGGTTACAAGGCGACGGACGCAGTTGGAACAGTTCCAGAAAATGTCGCCGCCCATGGTGATAACCAGTGATGGCGAGACCCCTATTGTCCAGTACCAAATGGATGATGCGCCACTAGGAGCTTTAATCGGCAACCCTGTCTCACCGGGCATTGTTGAAGGTGTTATCCATATCATTCACGACCCCAAAACGGAGACCCTCAAACCCGGCGAAATCTTGGTGGCTCCATTTACCGACCCCGGTTGGACACCCTTATTTATTAACGCAGGTGGACTTATTATGGAAGTCGGTGGCATCATGAATCATGGCTCTGTCGTTGCACGGGAGTATGGTATCCCTGCCGTTGTCGGAGTCCGTGACGCTACCACCACATTACAAACGGGTCAGACGGTGCGTATTGACGGCAACCGAGGGGTAATCGAAGTTCTTTAAGCATTCGCTTCGACAGGGACGAAGGTGTGTTCATCCCTGTTTGAAGTCGCATTAGCTTAACCGTGCCATGCTACGGGTTGTTTGAGTTGGATGAAGGTGCCGATTGCACCCGAGATGTGAGAAACAGCAAATGAACTAAGTAAAGCACGCCCAGTGCGGATGTGCTTGTTCATTCAACCATTTGCAAAATTTGTCGACTTGCCCTCTCCAATCGTTGTCGGCTGAAAGTGATGTACGGGTCCTTTGTTTGTCAGCGAATTCTATTGCCGAAAGTGATAATAACATTACCTGTTTTCTTGCCCGTTTCGACATATCGGTGTGCTTCGGCAATTTCTTCCATTGGATAGCACCTATCGATGACTGTTTTTATCTTACCCGCCTCAATCAGCTCTTTGAGAAACAATAAGTCTTCAACATTCTCTTCCACAACTCCGAGTGGACCTATCTGCTTATTGCTTGTCAGTTTAAGCCACTGTAGTTTAATAAGCTTTGGCAATCCAAAGGTCGCATGAAGATAGATGCCTTCATCTTTTAAGGCTCTTTTACAACCCGAGACCGAACTCTTGCCATTTGTGTCAAAAATGACATCATAGGTCTCATCGCGTTTGGTAAAATCCTCTTTGGTGTAATCGATCACATGGTCGGCTCCCAGAGATTTCACCATTTCTATTTTCTTGGTACTGCATACCCCAGTCACTTCTGCTCCAAAACATTTGGCGAGTTGAACTGCATAATTGCCCACGCCACCCGAAGCACCAAAAATCAGGACCTTTTGCCCTCTCTGAATATCTCCTTCTTTTAGAAAATACCATGCGGTCATTGCCCCATAAGGAACTGCCGCCGCTTCTTCGAAGGTCATATTATCGGGTTTGATTGCCACCGCGCCGTCTTCAGGCAAGCATATGTATTCGGCATAAGCCCCTGAATTCGCGGTAAACGCGAAAACTGGATCACCTTTCTGGAATCGCTTGACATCTCTGCCTACTGATTCAACTTCTCCCGCTAATTCCGTCCCCAATATCGGTTGGTTGGGTTTTCTGATACCGGACGCTATTCGATTAAGCAAACCGAATCCAGTCGGGGCAGTGCTACTCCTTACCCAACAGTCGTATATTGTTGCTGATGTCGCCTGTATTTTTATGCGTACTTCATTATCCTTGGGTACAGGTTTTTCGACTTCTCCGATCTGAAGAACTTCGGGTGGTCCGTATTTTGTGCATACCATTGCTTTCATGTGTCTTTCTCCAAGGCATTCATGTTTCTCCATTATGTGCCAGTGACTAGGTGTGCTATGTAATTTAGACAGTATGAATAAATCACTGATGTCGTGCTTAGTCTCAGGCTTTTAATCGTTCTTTTTGGCATCTTGTTGAGTCTAGATATCCTCTTTCGTTATGAGTTTGCAACGCTATCTTATCGAAATTCAGTCCGCTTGAAGAGTTGAATTCCAGCAATGACAATGACCACACTGATGACGGTAAGGATGATTAGATTCTGTCCGATGATGGGGTTGGAGGTATCACCTGTATGGAAAATAACGGACAAGGAATCTGATAGGTAGTAGTTGGGCATGAAACGGGCAATGGTACGGGTCGTTTCATCAAATACAACGAGGAGTGCGCCAAACATCATCATCGGTATGATATAAATGATCGATATCCCACTAGCTACACCGGAGCTTTTGGCAATGGCGGCTGTTATCAGCCCCAAGCCAACCGCGGAAATCGCGAGTAGTGCTAGGAACAAAATCGTCAGAAGCAAACCAACCCAGCCACCCATGGGACTATAGCCCAGTAGCCGTGCGACCAGCAGAACAATCAGGCCTTGGAAAGTGGCAATGAACATATTCGAGATGATATGGCTTCCTAAATATGTCGCTGGAGAAATCGGGGCAGTCTCGACCCGTTTCAGTACGCCGGATTGCCGATATTCGACCAGTGCATTTGCAACCATCATGCCCATGTAAATGATGGAATAGCCCATCACGCCCGGCATCAGATATTCAAAATGATTCATTCCCGGCACGGGATAGTAGTCATTGGAAATATTGCTCATCGCGACATAGTAGATCAGCGTCAGTCCGACTGGCATGAGCAGTAGCACAACTAGGGTCATCGGGTCTCGATACAGTTTCTTCAATTCAACGATGACGAGTGATCGTATTTTTTGCGTATTCATGTTAACTTCCTTCTGCGATTCTTCGACCAGTGATCTTTAGAAAGACTTGTTCCAAGTCTGTCGATTCGTGTTCTTCCATTAATTCAACAGGTGAGCCGAGGGCGATTAATTCTCCGTAATCGATGATCCCTACTCTGTCGCTCAGTGCCTGTGCTTCCTCGATATAGTGGGTGGTAAGGATAACGGTTTTCCCTTGATCTTTCATCGACCCAATGTATTCCCATGTTCTACGGCGAGCGCGTGCGTCCATGCCTACTGTTGGCTCATCGAGAAATATGATTTCCGGGTCGCTAATCAACGCTATCAACAAGTTCAATTGTCGCATCATCCCGCCACTATAGCCCTTCGCCTTCCGCTTAGCGGCATCTGAGAAGTCAGCTTGGTTGACGAGTTTCGCAACCCGTGTTTTTAAAACCTGTTGGTCCATGCCATGCAGGTTGCCGAAGAGTTCAAGGTTTTCTATCCCGGTGAGGAAATTAAAAACAGCCGCCTCTTGTGGGCACACGCCAATGCGTTGCTTAATACTGTGCATATCTTGCTTGATATCAAAGCCAGCGATCTGGACAGACCCTGCCGAAGGCTCTAACAAACCACAAAGTATGCTAATCGTGGTTGTTTTCCCAGCACCATTGGGTCCTAAGAAACCGAAGAACTCTCCTTTTCTGATTTCAAGGTTTAACCCGTTTACCGCCTTGATATCGCCAAATTTCTTGACCAGATTCTTGATGACAATTTCATTGTGAATGTTCGCTATTCTTTCGCTGTCCTGTTGTTTCTGCATAATTGTCTGAGTAAGTGGGTCCACTTTTTCTAGAATTTGCATTTGACTGTATACCTTTCTAAAACTATTGGAATTGAAATCCTATCTTGAATTGTGTTATCTCCTTGCTGACAATTTCCATTTTCTTGATTGCCAAAATTATTATGGAATTCGGAACGGGAAACTGTCGAATTGTTGAGGTGTCAGGTTGAGGATGTTATTCGTAGCCAGATTGAGTATCAGCCGCACTAGTATTACGATTGTAAATGCGATAAAGCCTGTACCGTCGTCCATTGTCGTCACAAAAGGAAGCAAGAATATCCAAAAGACAAGATTGTAGGCTACCCTCATAAGGGCGAGCGGATGTGTATAGCCTTGTTTAATTGAAACGTATTGAGCTGAATTTTTCTTAAGCCACGCGAACCGCGTAGCAGTATGTACTTCGATAATCAGTCAATAGAGTACGCCGATAAGTGCCAGTCCGATCAACCCACTCCTTTCTGCCCAAGCTGAAGTGGAAAAAGCGGCGATAATATATATGAGTGTCGGAAGTCCCAGCACCAGTGACAACCAATTATTCCAACGTATAGTTAAGAATTTTTCCTTTGCCATCATTAGCCTACTTTCGGTTTTCGATTTATGAATCCTGATGCCTGCTATTTGCGAAGGCATTTTTGTTATGTCATACTGAGATCACGCCTTTCTTGCCTTATGAAAACAAAAAACCGAAAGTCCTATTTCCAATGAACTTTCGGTTACTTTGACGAGTTAGCTATATTTATAACCGCTACCAAGAAGGCTGTGGTGTTATCTTATTTTGTACCAAATTGATGGAGCATCTAAGTGCCAAATGTCATCGTTGGAACATTCTTTTGTCATAATCGCTTGTATGCTTCGAAGACTAAATGTCTCTTGATTATCGGAGTGATAATTTGGGGATGAAAGCGTGTCATCCCTGTCGACATTTTAGTGCTTAAGCATCCCATGCATCGGATTGTTTGAGTTGGATGACGGCGCATACTGGTCGCTACGATCGGCGATGAAGCCTAGTCGCGAGACTCATGCTCATCTACTCAATTGGAGATTTAACCTAAAATGTGACGATGCCCGTCTCTACATCGTATATGGCACCCGCGATCTCGATCTCTCCGTTTTTTAGCAATTCATTGAGTACCACACTCTGTTGTTTGATGGCTTCAATCGTCAGTTCGACATTCTTCTCCGCAACTTTTTGCACGAATACTGGGTTCTGTGAATTCCGCGCTTCACTGTCGGGGATGGTGACCGCTTCAACCGCTGGTTTGAGGTTACTCAGTAAGCCCGTTAAGTTGCCAAGCTGTACATCGTCACAAGCACCCATGATCGCCCCACATTTTGTATGACCGAGTACAAGAATTAGCTTCGACCCGACGACTTTACAGGCAAATTCCATACTGCCGAGGATGTCTATATTGATGAAATTTCCAGCAATCCGCGTACTAAATATATCGCCTATCCCCTGATCAAATATCAATTCGGGGGAGACACGCGAGTCCACACAGCCAAGGATTATTGCAAAGGGGTACTGTGCTTCACTTGTCATTTTCATCTGTTGCAACAGATCACGATTCGCTTGACGGTTTGCCACGAAACGGGCGTTACCTTCCTTGAGTCGGTCTAATGCTTGTGCTGGTGTCATGTTGGCTTGTGTTGCGGAAGTTTGAGTTTCCATCCCCTTTCCTTTCTCTATATTTGAGTTTTCATTGTGTCGTCGCTTGAGTTTAGAGTGAGATGCTAGCAATTTCCAAATGAAAATGACCGTCATGTTTGTCGACGATTATAAAGTTTAACTCAAACAATGTGTGGCAATTGCGGTGAAGATAATTAAATAATCTGTGATAGAGATGAGCAGACAATGATAAGATTTTTAGTAGAATTAAGTCCCGATGTTGAGATAGTTGAGCTTAAAGAGTAATTCTGTTAGCTGTCAAATTCAAGCGTCATTGGAGAGTAAGAACAGGGACGACGTGAGGTTCATCCCTGTTTGGAATAGAATCAACTTAAACATCCCATGCTTCGGGTTGTTTGAGTTGGATGAAGGTGCAGACTGCGCCAGTAGGATCAGCAATGATAGCGAGTCGTCCGGTGTCACCTCCATCCATGACAGGC
>JANQRM010000288.1 GCA_028284565.1 Anaerolineae bacterium
TCCCACCATGCCCCAATCCCACAGATGATGCGATCAGGGGCTAGGTCATCCAGCGTGAGGAAGGTCGCCGCCAAGAGACCGATATTCCGTGTCCAGTTGTTCGTGACACCACTGCCCACCTTGATGTTGGAGGTATGTGCCGCAAACGCCGCCAGGGGGACAATCGCATCCCGCACCAGCCGACTTTCCGCCTGCCAGACCTCATCAAAACCCTTTTCCTCTGCATATTTGACCAGTTCAATCCCTACGGATAGCTCATGAGCATCCTGTAGATAGAGGGCTACACGATCTTTTGCCATGAAATTAACTCCAGTTGGAATAATTAAGTATCAACTTCTCGACTTATGGAATCGATGAGTAATGGTTCAGCTCAAAGACTCATTACTCATCGCTCGTTATCCATTACTGTCCTTTATCATTACCATTTGAGCGACGTGGCGGACGCTTCTTTGGTAAACGCATCGGCAATTGGGTCCGACGCACGCCATCAAATTGATACAGCGCATTTGCCACCGCACCAGCCGTTGGCACGAGCCCAATCTCACCCACCCCTTTCGCACCATAGGGACCATAGGGATCAGGTACTTCCACGCCAATCACTTCCATCTCTGGCATTTCTTTGGCTCTCAAGATGCCACACTTGCGGAGCATCGTACTCTTGGGTCGCCCATTTTCCATCGGCAGGTCTTCGCTTATCGCATAGCCCAAACCCATGTGAATCGAGCCTTCGAGTTGTCCTTCAAACAAGGTCGGATTGAAGATTTTACCTGCATCATGTGCCGCGACGATTTTTTCAACTTGACCATCTTCATCTAAGATAACGAGTTGTGTCGCATAACTATAAGAGTAATGCGTATAGACCTTATCCGACATTGAGCCGGGCTTGGTCGTCCAATCCACTACCCATTCACCATGATAGGATTTACCTACTAAATCCGCGAGTGATTGCGTTTCGAGGTCAGCTTTCAGACCCTTCGACGCATCAATGATGGCATTCCCAATCAGTGAAGTCGCACGAGAAGCCGTCGTCATCCCCGTCACCATTTCCGATTCGGTATCGACACGTACCTCGATGATGTCAGGATCAAGTCCGGATTCTGTGACGAGAGCTTGTATCGCCATCGTGTGCACACCTTGACCCATCTCCGTCCACCCATGATCGACAATCACTTTATCCGGCGCGACAACCGTAATCGTCACTTCCGATGAGTCAGGCATTCCATTGCCAATACCCGTGTTCTTAATCCCACAGGCAATACCCGCAAATTTCGCATTCTGGAACTCATCTTTCACCGCTTCCAATGTTGCGCGAACTCCAGTACCGCCTTCGATAATTTGACCCGTTGCGGTCATGTCACCATCGGTTAGTGCATTTTCATACCGCAACTGCCAACGGTCAAAACCACCTTGTTCGCACAAATCATCAATGCAACTTTCAAGTGCAAACGCTGTCTGGTTCACGCCAAAGCCTCGCATCGCACCACAAGGGAAGTTATTCGTATAAACGGCGATACTTTCAATATCCGTCACGGGGAAGCTATAGGCTCCTGTTGCATGACCCGCCGAGCGTTCTAATACTTTCATCCCAACGGAGGCATACGCGCCTGTATCACCAACAAACCGCCCCTTACAGAAGGTGAATTTGCCATTCTCATCACAACCAATCGTGTATTCCATCCAAATCGGATGCCGTTTCGGGTGCATCACAATCGATTCATCACGAGTTAGGCGCACTTTCACAGGTTCACCCATCAAATAGGCGGCGAGGGCGGCATGTCCCTGTACAGAGAGGTCTTCCTTGCCACCAAATCCGCCGCCATTCGGGACTAAAATCACCCGCACCTCTGATTCGGACAAGCCAAGAATCTTAGCAATTTGCTTGCGGTCTTCAAAGACACCTTGCCCCTGCGACAGTACCTCCACACCATTGTCTTTGGAATAGGCAATACACACTTCCGGCTCCATAAAGCCATGTTCAATCATCTGAGTCTGATACACTCCATGCGAGATGTACTTCGATTCATCCATCGCTTGCTCAACATCGCCCCGATTCGTCACCGTCTTCGAGAGAATGTTCCCACCTTCATGAATCGCAGGGCTTTCGGCTTTGAGTGCTTCATGCATATCGGTGATGGGTTCAAGTACCTCATAATCAATTTCAATCAGATCAACGGCTTCCCGTGCTTTCGCATCTGTCTCCGCGACAACACACGCCAACACATCGCCCAGATAGCGCGTCGTTTCGCCTTCACTAATCATCAACGCCCAGTCTTGACGAATCAGACCAATGTGCTTATCCCCCGGTACATCTATAGCGGTGAGTATGCGAATAACACCCTCATGTGCTTCCGCTTTGCTCACATCAATCGACTTGACAAAGGCGCGGGGATGGTCGCTAAATTTCAACGCACCAAATCGCAAACCGTCCATCGTGATATCATCCACATAGCGATGCTGACCTAGCACCAAATCTTGTGCCTGATACTTCGGATGACTTGACCCGACCTTACCATCGCTTGTTTTCAGAGGCACTTCCTCATCATTGCGAATAGCTTCCGCCGCTGTTTCGATTGCATCGACAATTTTCTTATAACCTGTACACCGACATAGATGCGGATGAAGAGCTTTCTCAATATCCCCACGCGACGGTTCAGGATTACGGTTCACCAGATTATTCGCTTGCATCACAATACCGGGGATACAAAAGCCACACTGCACCCCACCTGCATTGACAAACGAATTCGCAAACACATCCTGACGATACTCACCCAGCCCTTCCGTTGTCGTGATTTCACCATCCGCAATCTTCTTCATCGGCGTGACACAAGATAGCACCGCTTTATCATTCATCTGCACGACACAACAACCACATGCCGCTTGTGGCGCACAGCCATCCTTCGGCGAGATAATCCCCTCATGCAATCGCAAATAAGTCAACAGAGGCAGTTCAGGGTCGCCATCATACGTCTTCTGCTCACCGTTCAAAATAAAGTCCATTGGTTCTGCCTCCACGCTAAATGATTTTGATTACATTATACTAGAGATATTGCTTTAGTATGGCAGGTAATAAGGCATAAAATTTCGTTGCCTCTACCACGTCGGCTAATGGAACGTGTTCATTCACGGCATGGGCATAAATTTCATCACCTGGCGCGAATCCCAAACTAGGAATACCTGCCTTGCCCCGCCAATAATTGCCATTCGTCGAGAAATCCCACTTACCTGCGGGTGTATCCCGATTCCAGAGTTGCTGTATTGTCTCTAATCCAGCTTGAATAAAGGGATCAGTTTCTTCTAAAGCCCAAGCCGGAAAATACTTTTCATATTCAAAGACCGCACCTGTATGACTTGGCTCATCATAAACTAACTCTAATACTTCAAAGTCGTCTTTGTGTTCTGCGGGAATGAGGGCTTCAATTGATGCAATCACACTCTCTTTTGTCTCGCCAAATGTCACGCGACGATCAATAAAAATGCGACATTCATCTGGCACAGCATTATCCGATGGACTCACGCTCTCAACTCGCGTCACGGTAATGCGCCCTTGTCCCAAAAATTCATGAGTCGGCAGATTCGCGTCCATCTTGTCAATTGCATCAATCACTGGGAGCATCTTATAAATTGCATTGTCGCCCATAAAGTTACTCGCGGCATGTGCGCTTTTCCCTTTACAAACAACTTCTAATTCCAAGCGTCCCTTATGCCCCCGATACACTTGCATCTTTGTCGGTTCGCCAATCACCACAAAATCGGGTTTGATGTCTTCCCATTCAACAAAGGCGTTGCAACCAACCCCATCACACCACTCCTCGATATTGCCCAGATAGTAAGCGGTATAGCCATCCAAAAAACCTAAATCGCGCGCCATCGCCAAACCATAAACCATGCCCGGGGTACTCGCTTTCTCATCCAACGCACCTCGCGCATATAACCTTCCATCTTCAACCTTGCCTTCAAACGGGTCCCATTCCCATTGCTCTGGGTCACCAATTCCAACGGTATCAATATGACTATCGTACAAGAGGATTTTCTCACCATTGCCAATCCGCCCCACAATCGAGCCATACTTATCAACATACACTTGGTCAAAGCCAAGCTGGGTCATTTCTTCTCCAATGCGCTTCCCTACAGCTTCTATATCACTATCCATACTGGGAATAGCCACAATTTCACGGAAAAATTGCAAAATAGCATCATGGGATTCAGTAACACGACGATTCAAGTCTGCAATAACGGCTTGCATATAGTCGACTTTCTTTGATTAAAGATTGCTAACAACAATCAATTTTGGATAAATTTTGATTTGAGATATTCTAACGACAAACGCAATTGATTACCAAACTCAGTTGCATATTTCGCCATTATCACGCATATTTAGAGGTAGTTTCTTGTGTTTTCGACGAAATCAACCACAAAAGTTAGAAATTGGTCAGAAATTGGGTCGAAATTCGTTGGCTTCTTTGTTTGGGTTCGTGTAGAATAGTGAAAATGTTACAATTAAGTTTGATAGGTGTTAGATTATGGTAGCATCAACACCCGATGTAGAACAACAATCCCAACAAATCCTCATTGTCGAAGATGATGAAGATACTGCCGAGGTTGTGTGTACCTTGTTACAGCAAGCGGGCTACGATGCGGCTACCGTCGATTTAGGTGAAGTGGCTTTGGGTGAAATCGCCGAGAACTCGCCCAATCTTGTTCTCTTGGATATTGACCTCCCTGACATGAATGGGATCGACATCCTCAAGACGGTGCGTATGAAATCGCAGTTGCCCATGATTGTTCTCAGCGGTTTTGGCAAGGATAAAGATCGTGTGATCGCGCTTGAAGCTGGCGCAGACGATTATATGTCCAAACCCTTCTCGCCAGAGGAACTCATCGCTCGTGTACGTGCATTGCTTCGCCGTGTCGATTGGCAACCCCGTCCAGAAACTCATCTCCGTGTCGATGAACTCGAACTCGATATGCCCCGTCGTTTAGTGCATGTGCGTGGCGAACGAGAACATCTCACCCCAATCGAATATGGGATTTTGGTCACCTTAATGCGCGATGCAGGGACTGTTATCACTCATGATGAATTGCTAGAAAGTGTCTGGGGAGACCAATATCGGGATGATTACTCCGTCCTCCGTGTCAACATTTCCCGACTTCGGCACAAGATCGAAGAGAATCCCAGACGACCCAAATACATCGTGACTGTACCGGGGCAGGGTTACTGGATGCCGAAGCATCAAAAATAATTTTGCATCAACCCCAACAATACCAATATAATATGGACTGTGGCTCAGTAAGCGAGTCTATGCTACCCTCTTTGTTAGGCATGGTTCGTCTATTGTAGACACACCAACTATCAACTGTTGCACAGTAAGGATTTGTGTCGTGAACGAATATGCCATACTTGCACCCATTTATGATTCGATAGGGCTAGATCGATTTAGCAAGGAGAATATCAGCCGAATTATCAACTATGCCCAGCAAAATGGCTGGATGGGTCGGCAAATCCTAGATTTAGGCTGTGGCACAGGCACGGCACTCAACTGGCTTGGTCAATTTGGCTATAGCCTTGTTGGAGCAGATTACTCAACCGCAATGCTTGATGTCGCAAAAGCTAAGGCAGAATCCAATGGTCTCAACATTCGTTGGATAGAATCTAACTTAAAAAAGATTGAAGATAGCAATCAGCAAGATTTAATCCTTGCTCTTGATGTACTTAACGAGTTTGAAAACCTGCGCGACTTGCAAGTCATCTTTGGTAAAGTCGCCAACCTTTTAAAACCGGGACGATTTTTTATTTTCGATATGCAAACATTAGAGGGTCTAATCCACAGTTATCAAATAGGCGATTCATTCCGACATCGTAGTGATGAATTGATGGTCTTTGTAACTAAAGATTTCGATTTTGAGAAACAAGCCTTGACGCATACTTACACGATTTTCAAGCAACGCGATGGTGCGTGGCACAAAGAAGAGGCGCAACAAGTCTTCCGTGCCTATCCGATTCAAGCCATTACCTCTTTACTCCAACGTCAAAAATTTGAAATTAACGCGGTATTGGATATGAACCTCGAAGCCTTCCAACCCGGCACATCCAGCGCAGATCGGGTCATTATCTTGGCAACCACACCCGAAGAGACAAACGCATAATTTTGATTGATAGGAAACCTTATGACTGTACTTAATTCACCGCTTGCTCCCTCATCTGCTCATCATAGCGACTTTCGGATGTTGGTCGATGAGGAGCATAGTGGCGTGCGATTAGCAGGCTGTTTAGTCTTCCTAGTTACTGTTGTCGTCAGTTTCATGCTAATCAACAGCCTAACCTTTGGCGGACAACCTGCATTATCGGCGATCGGTAGCGTCGTGATTGCTTTGGGTCTCACCTACTTAACCGACTACGTTTACAAACGCATCTCACCCAGTACCCGTATGGTTGAAGTATCAGTTGACACAATTCGTATCACGAACAAAGGTGAAGTCGAGAGAACCCTTGATCCCCAACAGCAGGTCAACTTACTGTTATGGTATTTTGAAGCCCCCAAGCATCCGCGTGTTCCCAAGGGCTGGTATGTGGTCTGCTCTGCTTTGGAGCAAGATAACCAATACATCCCAGTCTACACACTAGTTGAACCCAAAGTCTTTGAACAATTCGCTTACGCACAAGATTATTTCAAGCATAACCGCAAAGACAAACGCAAGAAGAAAGACGATGTTGGTCGAGATTTGCGGTTGGCAGGACAACAACGTCGCATTGAAGAAGCGGAAGCCGAGCGTGGCTTTTATGGCGCAGAGACTTCACCCGAACAGTATCAACAATACATGGCATACCTCACAGAACATTTTGCCAAATGGATGCCGTCCTAAAGTACAAATCCTTTCGCTTATTTGTACTTGTTTGGCTAGTTGTTTGCCTGAGTCTACCCATACAAGCGCAAGATATTCCTATTCTGACCTTTGACGCACCTGTTGATGGGCGGATAGATGCTGGCACGACGCGACAGTGGCAATTCACGAGTAATGCTAGTGCCATGCTGTCCTTCCAAACCAGTATCACGGGTGGCGATTTGGATACGATACTCATCATTCAAAATGATAATGGTGAGCCAATCTTCCAAGTGGATGATCCCTTCCCATTCAGTGATAGCAATGCACGTATTGAAGCGTTTACTGCGCCATACACCGGCACGTACTACATCGAAGTGGCTGGCTATGGGGAGACTTCTGGCACATTTCAATTACGGATGTTACCCGGCTACCTGACTGTCCAATCTCAAGACAACTTTGATAGTAATCGTGGTTGGGAAGTTCAAACGAATGATGACCTCACCCAGCTTTCTGTGTCCAATGGCTCGCTTGTCCTCGAACTTGAGGGTGTCCGTGAAGTCGGAATAGCAAATTCAGCTGATTCCGAACCTCTTGCTGACTTTTATGTCGAGACGAATGTCCAAAGTGTTTCTGGGCGCAATGGCTGGACAACCGG
>JANQRM010000290.1 GCA_028284565.1 Anaerolineae bacterium
TACTGCCAAGTGTTTTGTATCCTTAAGGCACAAAGCAATGCCGATTCAAGGACTCTTCAACCCAATTATTAGCCGACGATGGATATATTATGACTGAAGAAAACCCGATCATCGACGAATTAGAAGATATCAACGAAGACGACGATCTTGATGACCTTGATGATAATGACAGTAGCGACGACGCAGCTTCAGAGCCAGATGAGTCTGAGTTGCAAGATGATGAGGAGTCTGATTTTTCGACTGACCTTGCCGAATTAGGTCGCATCGCTGTCTCAGATGACCCGGTGCGGATGTATCTAAAAGAAATCGGACAAGTACCGCTTTTGGATAGCAATCGGGAAATGTGGCTCAGTATTCAAATTGCAGCAGAAAATATGGTGCAAGAATTAACAGATGAATTGACCAGCATCGAGAATCCAAATGTGGCAGATGCACCCCTGCCGTCGCCATTGGATGTCGTCCGTCTCGCTTATGTGCGTATCCAAGAGTTTTGGAATTCGGTCAATGGGAAATCGGCTTCACTTGAAGTTGAAGCTCCGGATTTCCGCAACATCATTGATGAAATTCAGATGATTCATACCAACTGGGATAGTGACGAAAACTCTTACATCCGTAAATACTTGCGCCAGAAAGAGTGGGGGCGTGATGAGAAATGGACAGAATACGCCCAAGAGTTGTTTACGGTCATCCACGGCTTGAACCTCATTCCCTTCAATCAACAAATGGAACTGCGTCGCCATTATCGTGAAACCAATGAACTACCTGACTTCAATACCTTTGTCGGCTGGCTGGAAGATGACGAGTTCGCACCCGACACACTTGAACGTTTATTTGACGACATTGAGATGAAGGCAGAAATCGCCACCGAGAACCTGACACGAGCGAATCTTCGTCTAGTCGTGAGTGTGGCTAAACGCTACATGGGGCGCGGGATTAACTTCTTGGATTTGATTCAAGAAGGCAATATTGGTTTGCTCCGAGCAGTTGCCAAATTCGACCACACCAAAGGCTATAAGTTCAGTACCTATGCAACGTGGTGGATTCGCCAAGCCATCAGCCGTGCTATCGCCGACCAAGCGCGTACCATTCGGATTCCCGTCCATATGGTTGAGACAATCAACCGTCTCATGCGAATTCAACGTGACCTCATCCAAAAACTCGGTGCAGAACCCAGTGCAGAGCAAATCGCGCTAGAGATGGACTTCCTCACGGATGAAGAGCGCAATGCCATCAAACTCTTGCGGAGTGATGGACACCAACTCGACCCCTCCTTACAACGCAAGCTCAAACGCGCCGCCCAAAAAGTCCGCAAAATCATGCGGATAAGTCAAGAACCCATGAGTCTTGACATGCCCATTGGGCAAGAAGACAGTAGTCAATTGGGTGATTTCATTGAAGATGACAAAGTACCGGGTCCGGTCGATGCCGCTAGCAAGCAACTCCTCAAAGAGCAAATTCGCTCGGCTTTAGGTGTCTTGAGTGATCGAGAACGCGATGTCTTGCAAATGCGTTTCGGGCTGATTGATGGCCAAGACCACACCCTCGAAGAAGTCGGCAAGCACTTTGGTGTCACACGAGAACGCATTCGCCAAATCGAAGCCAAAGCTCTACGGAAATTACGCCATCCCACCCGTAGTCGCCAACTCCGCGATTATCTTGAGATGTAGTCGGATCAATGGATTTAGATGAATTCAAAAAGCGTTTTCAAATATTAAAGGATAAAGGGTATATTCGGTCACTGCGTCGGGGTCCGACTGGTATCGGCTACACATTGGAAACTGAACTTGGCATTAAAGAGAATAATATCTCAGAGCCAGACTTGACTGAAATTGAACTCAAGGCTCATCGAAGCGCATCAAATAATTTGATAACGCTCTTTACATTCAACAAAAAAGCATGGCAAATACCTCCGCTTGAAGCCGTTCAGAAATATGGCAGTATCGACAAGAATGGTCGAAAAGGCATGTATTATACAATGTCTCAAAAACCAAATAGTGCCGGACTATTCTTATATGTGGGTGAAGATTCAATATCGGTTAGGCATATTTCTGGAGAAATCGTTGTTCAATGGAATTTAGCGAATGTAGCATCTCGATTTACTGAGAAAATTCCTGCCATGATATTAGTCTCAGCTTTTACCGAATTGAGAGATGATATCGAATATTTTCATTTTTATCGCGCTCAACTGATGCAAGGAACATCGCCTGATGTGCTGGCAAGTCAGTTTCGGGAAGAAAATATTGTTGTTGATTTGCGCTTGCATGATAAAGGAACAAGAGCGCGTAATCATGGAACGGGCTTTCGCGCTTATGAACATAAGTTGCCATTTCTGTTTAGCAAGATAGAAGATTTACTTGAATCATGACTGCTTATCCGGTTATTCGTAATCCTGATTATGATTTTTCAGGTCAGTCCTATGCGGATAGCTTTCCCAACATACATAAATATCCTGCAACCATGTTGCCTCAAATTGGAATAAAAATTCTATCAGAATTGGATATTAATCAAGGGAAATTATTCGATCCCTATTGTGGTTCAGGTTCCTCATTTAGTGCTGGGCTGTGGTGTGGCTTAAAAGATATGGTGGGCTACGACTTAAACCCACTGGCTATTCTTATCTCAAAAGCGAAATTCACGAAGGTAGGCATTGATTCAATATTACTTCAACAACAAATCTTACGGGATAGAATATTTGAATTTGTCAAAGTAGAGGACAATTATCAAAAACTCACATTTCCCAATTTTTATAATATTGATTATTGGTTTTCAGAGAACGTGATAAAAAATTTAAGTTTGATTAAATATTTCTTAGAGCAAATCCCACATCCTGCCATTCGTCAATTATTCTTTGTGCCTTTTTTAGAAACTGTTAGAGAATGCTCTTATACTCGAAACCATGAATTCAAGCTATATCGCATTAAACCAGATGACATTCTCTCATTTAACCCCGATGTTTTAGGTATTTTCTTTCACAAACTTCGTCAAGTGATTGAGATTTATAGAAATCATTATCATGCTTATTTGGACAACCTCAAACTTGATTTGTCATCTCAAAATTTTGAATTTCCACAGGCTACATTCGATACAGTATTAACCAGTCCTCCCTATGGAGACAGCCGTACAACCGTTGCCTATGGACAATTTTCACTTTTTGCGAATGAGTGGATGGAAGTTTCACAAGCTCGTAAGATTGATAAGCAATTAATGGGTGGCTTAGGCACTGAGCGACTCTATAAGACAGGGATTATTGCGGATTGTATTGCTTCAATACAAAAGCAAGATCGAAAACGAGCGTTAGAAGTCTCTGCCTTTTATGCAGATTTAGAAACATCCATCCATAAAGTTGCTAGAACGGTCAAACATGGTGGTTACAGTATTTATATCGTTGGCAATCGACGAGTAAAAAATATTCAATTACTGACGGATCAGTTTATTGCAGAAAAATTTGAGCAAAATGGATTTTTGCATCAGTTCACCTATGAACGACGGATTGGCAATAAAGTGATGCCGAGTAGAAATTCTCCAACAAATAAAAAGGGTAAGACTCGCTCCACAATGACTCAGGAGTATATTATTGTTTGCCGCAAAGTCTCTGACGAAACATAACGGTTAGACCCCAATGTCTCAAGCACCAACCTACTGCCCCATCTGCGCGCATGAGTTGACCCTGCGAGAAGAGGGTGGGCGGATGCGTCCAGCTTGCAGTCAATGTGGCTATATTCATTTCGTCAATCCAGTTCCCGGTGTAGGCTTGGTCATTGAAATGGATGGGGGCATTGTCTTGATCCAACGCGGACATCCACCCCACAAAGGTGAATGGGCATTGCCGAGTGGATTTGTTGAAGCCGATGAGAGTGCCGAAGAAGCCGCCATCCGCGAAGCTGAAGAAGAAACCGGACTCAAAATCGAAATCATCGAACTCGCAGGGATTAACTCCTTCCCAGAAGGTCCTCCAGTAAGCGGTATTATGATTTTTTATCGAGCTAAACCAATAGATGGAATATTGAAAGCCGGGGATGATGCCAGCGCAGTGCAAGTATTCCAGTCCGATGAACTCCCTCGGATGCCCTTTCGCACGCACCGAGAGATGATAGCTGAGTGGTTAGAAACACTATCGCTTCCAAATGCCGAAGACGAAGCCCCAAAACCAGACATGAGCATCCGCCTTGCCCATGTCCGTGATTTGGATGAAGTGATGGCACTTTTGGCGATGATACCTGCGAATCGTCATCTAACAGAACACGAATGGCGCGATGTTGCACTACGTATTCAAGAGCAAGCCAATGTCGAGGTCTTCGTCGCCGAGTCAAAAGCATCTAGGATTATCATCGGTTGCATCGCCTTGTCTGTCGTGCGTGGGCTGACACAAGGGGCGGGCGTGATTAATGACATGGCAGTGTTACCAACCTACCAGCGTCAAGGGGTTGGTGCAGAACTACTGGAAGCCGTGATGCGCCGGGCGTCTCAATTAAACCTACGGTCCTTATGGGTGAATACATTACGTGCCAATGACCAATCCAGAGCCTTTTATTCTGCGCTGGGCTTTTCAGATATCGCTATGATGCACCTGAAGATACGCTAGTGTGGGTTTCCTGAAATTTCGGAAGTGACCAACGATTCCGTAAAGCCACCAACCGAATCCCCAGCGTAGTCAAAACACCAATCACTGTCGCAAAGTCAGACGAGATAACATGATTTAAAACTACAAAAACAGTTGCACCCACTATTGCCGCTGTTGCATAAATTTCACGTCGTAAAATTACAGGTATCTCATCCGATAGCAAATCTCTAGTCATTCCACCTGCTGTACCCGTGATAGCTCCCATAACAATAGCAATTAGCGGGTGAACATCTGAGAGGAGTGAAACTTCTGTGCCGATGACACTGAAGATTGCCAAGCCAAACGCATCAGCTAATAACAATAGCCGTCGTGGAAGACCAATTCGGTTATACAGTAAAACAGTAGCTAATGCAGTGAGTGTGGTCGCTACCAAATAGATAGGTGTTTGAATCCAAAAAACAGGCGTATTCCCCAACATCACATCGCGAATTGTTCCGCCACCCAAAGCTGTGACAGACGCAATCACGACCACCCCATACCAGTCCAACTCTTTGGTTCGAGCAACTAGCGAACCCGTAATAGCGAAGACCACCACGCCAAAGAAATCGAGTATCAGAATAATCGTCGCAGTCTCCATTGCAATCTATCTCACTTAATAGTTAAATCAAACCAATATTGAAGCGGAAATTGGATGATGACAACCCAAATTTTGGTGATTGGTGGCTTGGTGCTCGATATTAGCTTCGACATTCCTGAATGGATTGAACCCAACCGAGCCGTTCATGCCACACAAGCCAGTCTAACTCCCGGAGGAAAAGGACTGAATACAGCTTTAACCTCTGCACGCTTAGGAGGGGATGTGCGGTTGATTGCCTGTGTTGGCAAAGACCTCGCTGGAAACGGCATCCTAGATAACCTGCGAGATGAACCCCTAAAACTCGATTGGATTCAACAATACCCATCAGCGCAAACCACGATGGTAGGCTTAATCGTGCATGAAGCTATACCCAGTTATATTGGCGCGCCCGATGCCAGCAGAAAAGTGACCCGTGAAACGGTTGAAAAGGCGATACAAACTTTGAATTCGCAAAGTATCGTCGTTGTCAATTTTGAAGTTGAGCAAGCGGTTATCAAGTTCGCTCTGACACAAGCAAAGTCGATTGGCGCAACAACCGTATTTAATCCTGCCCCTTATTTCACAACAGATGATATTCCACTCGATTATTTAGAACAGGTCGATTATCTCGTTCTCAATCGTTATGAAGCCCAACGCATCACGAATCTGTCAAATGCGTCTTCTAAGGAATATGGGATGGCATTACTGGACACTGGCGTAAAAAATGTCTGCCTCACATTAGGCGAAAATGGAAGCCTGTTTGTCAATGCAACAGAAACATATACTCAATCAGCACTTCCGGTGAATGTCATCGACACAACTGGGGCTGGCGATTCCTTCTTAGGGGCATTTGTAATGGGGCTAAGTCGAGACTGGAACATATCTAAAATCCTGAACTATGCGACAGCTTCTGCAAGCTATACCTGTACCGTTCATGGGACAATGCCCGCCTTGCCAAAAGAGTCAGATTTGCAACACCTACTGAATCAGTGACATATCATAAATTAAAAAAAATATCATACCGAATTGCTCAATAGGTTGATTCTCCCATCAATGTTGATTCTACTGTTTTATTACTCGTGATAAGTGAGTTGATATGGGTATTATTTGGCGTGAAAACGACATAAAAAGGAGCATTTGTTGGTGTTTTAGGTCGTTTCCGCGAATTTCGTGGAATTTTGTCTAGCTTTTTTGCCCCTTTTGGTTAGGAATCAATGTATATTTCGGTTGGTAATACGTTAGATAATCACTCAAATCGATCTAAAATGAAAGCTGTCTCGCGCCAAAATGTATCACAATGAATACGCCAAGGCGACAAAATAATGGCATATGAACATCCCCAAATCTTAAGTTTTGTTCAGTATTTGATAAAATAGTGGGCAATCCGTAACGTCCTCCGAATTTATGGGTTAGTATGGTTATGAGAAATCCATTCAAGCGTAACGAAACTCGCCTGGAAGATTTAACCGATAGTGAATTGGTTGCATCTGCCAAGACAGACAAAGAGGCATTTGGCGTATTATATGAGCGCTATCTGCCCAAAATTTATAACTATGTCTACTATCGGACGAGCAATCAACATGATGCAGAGGACTTAACTGCACGAGTGTTTTTTCGGGCAATGTCTCACATCGAAAATTATGTTGACAAAGGGGTGCCATTCCAAGCATGGCTTTATCGCATCGCACACAATCTGGTTGCCAATTGGCATCGAGATCAAGGACGACGGAAGATTATTCCTCTAGATGATTATGTGGCACACAGCTTACGATCCGAAGCACCAGATAAGCAGGCAGAAGATAGTGAAGAGAAAGAACTTTTATTAAAGGCAATCCGTACCTTGCCAGAAGAACGCCAACAATTGCTTTATTTGAAGTTTATCGATCAATTATCCAATGCGGAAATTGGAGACATCATGAATCGCACCGAAGGGGCAATCAAGTCTCTATATCATCGCACCCTCATTTCATTACGCGATGAGTTGCATATTCAAGATTTTCCGATGCCTCAACGGAAGTCACAGGGTAAAGGCTAACGCACTACATGAGCGCAGCACACAATCGTCGATATGAAAATCTGCTCGAAGATATGACCACTGCCTTGATGAGAGACGAGGATATGCCAAAGGCTGAGGCATATGATGTATCTGTCACCGAGG
>JANQRM010000293.1 GCA_028284565.1 Anaerolineae bacterium
GAATAGCTCATCAAACTTGGCATCACCAATCGAGGCACGCATGGTATCCGTTTCAATTGCAATAATCGCTGTCAGACACTCGGCAATCGTCAAGCCTTCCAGCCACGATTTAATCGCTTCAGAGGCACTCACGCCGGGTTTGAGCTTCCAGTGCATAAAGCCCAAACGCACAAAATATTTGGGGTCTGCATACCCAAATTCGAGGTCATCTGTCCATGCGACTTTCCAATCATCATGTTCATCTTTGTGATTGATATATTCATCTTTATAGTTGTGAGCATACCAGATACCCGCATTGACACCGCGATTCTCGTTGGAGCGATTGACCTCATCGACAATATGTTGTCCAGTGGCTTCTTCTGTAGCATCAATTTCGGGTTTGCTCTCTGGTGTGCTACCACCAAACAGTTCATCCAGCTTGCCCATCGTCTGGCGACCAACCACACCATCATCATCTAAATCATGGTCGCCTTGAAATTTCTTGACTTTCTCTTTGGTCTCTTTGCCATAGATTTCATCCGGTTCGCCTGTTTTGGCAGTTGAAATCGGCATAGGATAACCAAGATCGATCAGGGCTTGTTGCACAATGCCGACGGCGGGATGGGTGAGTGGGCGACGCATCGGTGGACTGTTATCATAGGCGGCTTCCAGGCGAGTATTCCCAGCAAATCGGGGTGAGGTGAGATTCATCGCTTTTTCTTCGGGTGTCAGCGCACGCTGAATCTGACCAGCGACTGCGCCATCTGGATTGAGTTGACCACCTTCAATCAAGCGTTGGACTGCCTGATTGCCAAGTGTATTTTGCAAGTTAAGAATGTCATTTGTAGATTGTGAATCGGCTGAAGATTTATTCGACTTGTTGCTTGGCGAGGATGTTTGCTTCGATGACTTATTATCCTTCTTTGTCTTTTGTTTCCGACGACTGTGCATGGCAATTGCCTTCCACTCATTCCCTAAGATACCCTTGCCGACACAGATTCAGAATGTTAAGTCAAGTTGATGCAGAATCATGCTCATTATACGCGTAAAAAGGACGTCTGTGTGGAATTTTACAACTTTTTTATGATTGGATACGGCTTGTAATGCCTTTGCGATTCAGTTATGCACCTTCTATAATCAACGTACAACATTATTCAAGAGACTTGTTACAAGGAGACCAACATGGACGAGGGTTTTTCTGCCCCAACAGGCGAATGGTATCATCCATCCGATGACATCGTAAACAATGCGAATGTACCCGATTATGAAGCGGTGGCTCAAGAAGCCAAAGACGACCTCGAAGCCTTCTGGACAAAGCGTGCGGAGACTTTGGAGTGGTATCAACAATGGGATCAAGTGATTGACCGTAGCAATGCACCATTTTACAAGTGGTTCGTGGGTGGCAAGACGAATCTGGTGCTAAATGCTTTGGATCGGCATGTCAAAACGTGGCGTAAGAACAAGCTAGCCTTCATCTGGGAAGGGGAGAATGGCGATAAGGTCACGATGTCCTATTGGCGACTGTATCGTGAAGTGAACAAGTTCGCCAATGTTCTCCGCAGTATGGGTGTCAAAAAGGGCGACAGAGTCACCATATATATGGGGCGTGTGCCAGAGATAGCCATTGCCATGCTAGCCTGTGTCAAAGTCGGTGCGCCACATAGTGTTGTCTATGGTGGTTTTTCTGAACAAGCACTGGCAGACCGTATCGAAGATGCTCAAAGTCGGGTATTGATTACCTGTGATGGGGCATGGCTACGAGGTAATATCGTGCCGTTGAAAAATACGGTTGACGAAGCCGTGAAACGGTCTCCGGTTGTGGATACTGTGATTGTGGTTCAAAGAACTGGACACGAAATCAATATGGAGCAGGGCAGGGACTATTGGTATCACGAGTTGATGCAACTGCCGATTGCCAGTCCAGTTGCCGAGACTGAAGTGATGGATGCCGAGGACCCCTTATTTATCCTCTACACCAGTGGGACAACGGGCAAACCAAAAGGCGTGTTGCATACACATGGTGGGTATCAGGTCTATACATCAACGACCTTATCGTGGGCATTTGACTTAAAAGATGATGACCGTTGGTGGTGTGCAGCGGATCCGGGATGGATTACGGGGCATAGTTATATTGTGTATGCTCCACTAATTTTGGGAGCAACGAGCATTATCTATGAAGGTGCGCCGACATTTCCATATCCAGACCGTTGGTGGAGGATTGTGGAAGAATATGGCGTGACGATTTTGTACACTGCACCGACAGCGATTCGGGGGTTGATGCGTTTTGGAGAAGCTTGGCCAAAGCGACATGACTTGTCGAGCCTGCGTCTGCTAGGTTCGGTGGGTGAGCCGATTAATCCTGAAGCATGGCGTTGGTATCATAAAGTGATTGGGCGGGAGCAATGTCCGATTATTGATACATGGTGGCAGACAGAAACAGGTGGCTTCATGATTACACCATTGCCATCTGTGGGTTTGAAGCCGGGCAGTGCAACGAGACCATTTCCGGGGATTGATGTCGATATTGTCGATGATGAAGGCACTCCTGTGGGAACAGGTGAGGATGGCAACTTGGTCATTAAATCACCTTGGCCAAGTATGATTCGGACGGTGTATGGTGATGATGATCGGTTCATTGATCAATATTGGTCGAAGTATCAAAAGCAAGGTTGGTACTTGGCAGGGGATACTGCGAGACGAGATGAGGATGGATATATCTGGGTGATTGGTCGGAATGATGATGTACTGAAGGTCAGTGGGTATCGACTAGGCACAGCAGAAGTTGAGTCGGGATTGGTCAGTCATAAAGCGGTGGCAGAGTCGGCTGTGATTGGTGTGCCAGATGATTTGAAGGGCAATATCATTTATGCCTATTGTATTCTGGTGAGCGGTGTTGAAGGCGATGATGCCTTAGTGGATGAACTGAAAAGCCATGTTCGACATGAGGTGGGACCAATTGCTGTACCAGCAGAAATCGAATTCGTGGATAAGTTGCCAAAGACACGGTCTGGGAAGATTATGCGACGGGTGTTGAAAGCGAAGGCAATGGGACAACCATTGGGTGATTTGAGTACATTGGAGGACTGAGTTTTTAGTGATTAGTTGTTAGTTGTTGGTTCGTTGAATCAATGACTATAGCTTTGAAATTAAACACCTTATGTTCGAGAGGGCATGGGGTGTTTTTGTTTTGAGATTTCAGATGTTAGATGTCAGAAAGGGAATGTGATTCAAACAAAGGAAACGGTTTGATAACGAAAAATGGGGCGTGATAAACAGGCAAAAACAGGATGATTAATCGTATTGTTTTATAAGAATTAATAATATTTAGCATGTTTGGGTTGGAATTTGCAAATGGATTTCTAACTAAAATCCATAGAAAAGATTGAATAGCAATCCCAAATTCATTGCTATTGAATAACATACGCTTCCGATAAGGTTTTCATGGCATTTGACATAAACAGTACTTTTGTTCTATCATTAGGCTGAAGTTTGTCTGGATAAGAAAGAGGTGTTATATGGGTTCTTTGTGGACTACTTTGGCGGTTAGTGATATAGATGAAGCAGTTGAATTCTACCAAAACAAACTCGGCTTTAGTGTTGATTTCACCGTACCAAATGAGGATGGGAACATCTTCTTCGCAAGTGTTGAATTAGGTGAAAGTAACATCATGTTTGATTTACAACAGCCGCTAGAAATTGATGATTCAGTTCGTCGCAAAATACGAGCTGATATGCCTATCACACTTTTGTTACCAGACAGTATGGACATAGATACATTTTTTGCTCAGGTGAAAGGAAATGATGTTGAGGTAATCGCCAATATTGGGGATCGGTATTGGGGCAATCGTGAGTTCGCTATCCGCGATTTGAATGGTTATTGTATTGTCTTTGCGTCTTTCAAGAATGAAGTTGGTTTTGATGACTTGAAGGAATTGGCTCAGGCACAAAACTAGCCCAAGCCCTCAAATCAGAGTAACTAACTACATGACACAAGAACAGCTAAATTTGACAGCAACTGACGTCATTATATTTGTACCTGCCCTCGACTATGACCAATCGTTGCGGTTCTACACACTCTTGGGGTGGGAGATAAAATGGCAAGCTGACGATGGAAAGTTAACAATCCTAGAGCTTGATGATAGTCGCTTCTATCTTCAAAACTACTATGTTGAAGATTGGGCAAATAACTTTATGTTCCAAGTGAATGTTGAAGATGCAACCGCATGGCATACGCACGTTTCAAAAATCATCGAAGCTGAAAACTTTGACTATGCTCGTTTAAGACCTCCGAAAAAACAAGATTGGGGGGCGATAGTTACCCATGTATGGGATCCGTCAGGTGTTCTAATTCACTTTACTCAGCTAGTGACTGATTAAACTAGATATCATGCTTCATCACTGGTTCGATATAGATTTGTTGAGCCAATTGAAAGGCTTCTGGAACGGTTAGGATTGAAAAATCTGGTCGTTCTCCTATCCATTGCCTTGCCACTTCTTCTGAGGCAAAGAAATTGACTTGACTACAAAATGTCCCTTCAACCCCTGCACTACAACCTTTAGCTGTCATAATCGATAACATGGTTTCGGTGGGTGCGTATGACTTAACTCCATGGGGGGTTATCGTTACATCAATAGGTGTGTTGGTCACTGGACACGTAGACAAAACTTGAGCCGTTTTGCCAATGTAGGCTGGCAGAAACATGGTATCCAAAGCGCACCACGCATATAGGGGTTTTCCATCAACTTCAAACTGATGGCGAGTTGGGGTAAAGGTTAAGGCAGCTCCAGTCAATTCACCCTTCTCATTGAACTCTGAACCCCCTTGTTGCATTTGATTAAAGGCGGTTGTTACTAACTCCACAGGGTCGCCCACCGCTTCAGCTAATTGTTGGGCAGACACAGGTTTTCCCTCTGCCAATAGACGTGTGTAGGCTAAACAAAATCTGGCACTCTCTGGCGGTAGTTCTCGACCGCGTCGGTGTTGTAATAACTCAATCGTTTCGGCTAAATCAGGCACTTCACCCTCCTATCAATTCGACTTCTTTTCACCACTAATTTGTATTAGATGACAGACACAGGTTTTCATCTGCACATCTTCAGGGAGTTGTTTTCCCGCTTCATGAAGGGTTTTAATTTCGGTTCGT
This sequence comes from Anaerolineae bacterium, assembly GCA_028284565.1. The sequence goes on from JANQRM010000293.1 coordinate 5,124, forward strand.
AGTCGCTCTAAATCTTGTATCCTCTGCTCAATTTCTCCAATCCGTTCTTCCATCAAATCCATAACGAATTGACATGGTGGTTCTTGGCGTTCCCGAAAAGCAAGGATTTCTTTTATTTCATTAATTCCAAAGTCCAACGCTCTCGACCGCTTGATAAACTGCAATCGCTCAACATCAGAATCATCGTATTGGCGATACTTGTTGTTAGCTCGATGGGGTGGGGGGAGTAGGGCAATCCGTTCATAGTATCGAATGGTTTCAGTTGAAACCCCTGTTTGTTGACTTAAAGCTCCAATTGAGTACATCAAATTTGCTCCGCTGTTTTTTAATACTAAACCCTGTAGTCACTACAAGGTCAACCACTCTCTTGACCTTGTAGCCACTTCAACCCTTACACTATCCAAAAATAAAAAGGAAATCTCATGACTGATCAATCTGTTATTGTCTATTCACAATCTAATTGAATGTTTTGCAACAGGGAGTTGACTACGTAGAGCGTGATGTTTCAGTCAGCGAGGAAGCATTTGAGGAACTCTCAAAACTTGGATTTATGACTACTCCTGTCACTGTCATTGATAATGAAGTGGTCGTAGGTTTCGATAAACCAAAACTTGAAGAATTACTAACTTTGTCAGTAGAAGGTTCACGATGGAAGTCCAATTACAATCAATAATTACCTGTCCGAATTGTGGTCATGCACAAGAGGAAACCATGCCTACAGATAGTTGCCAGTTCTTTTATTCATGCTCGAACTGCAAGACGACCTTCAAACCAAAGCAAGGCGATTGTTGTGTGTTCTGCTCCTATGGCAGTGTCCCGTGTCCACCTGAACAAGCGAAAAAGGCGGTGTAGTGGTGTCTCAAGAAAAGGTTGGTAGTTGCCCTCAATGTGGTAGTCAGGGACATAGTGTTGATAACGCAACAATCAAGTGCCTCATCTCAGTGAGCTTGCATCGCGTAGAGGATGTTAAACATCGTTTTTGCTCTGGTGCTAATTGCTCGGTAGTGTACTTGGCTGAAGATGGTTCTGAGGTATTTTTCACTACTGATTTACGAGAACGAGTCTATCAAAAAGAACCTGATGCTGACGATGTTTTGGTCTGCTACTGTTTCTTTCATACACTTGGCGATATTCGATTGGGTATCTCAGAATCCGGGGCAAGCGAGATTGTGGATGACATTAAGTTTGGTATCCAACAGGGTCATTGTGCTTGTGACTGGCGTAATCCAGAGGGTAGGTGCTGTCTTGGGAATGTTGTTAAGATTGTCAAATCTCAAACTATGAAGGAATAGAATAAGCATGTGATTCTATTGAGTATCTATTTGGTTGGAGATGGACAGAGGGTAGTTTATAATTGGGCTGAAATTTTCCTAATTCTTCAAAATGATAACCAGACCCAACAACAATTTTGCTAAGGATAAACATGATTAATCTCGAATTTCTGTTGACTTCGCTGGTGGTGTTATTGGTGCCGGGAACAGGGGCGATTTATACGATTACGATAGGGCTGACTGTGGATTGGCGGGCAAGTTTCTTTGCGGCGTTTGGCTGTACGCTGGGAATCTTACCCCATATTATTGCCAGTATCTTAAGCCTATCTGCATTATTAAATGCGAGTTCAGAGATATTCTTTTTGATGAAACTAGCTGGTGCGGTCTATTTGCTATATTTGGCGTGGCAGATGTGGCGTGAAACCGGACTCATCGACTTGAATAAAGAAGTCACGGAACGGAGTGCGAAGCAAATCATCACCCGCGCGATTGCCATCAATTTACTCAATCCCAAACTGACGATTTTCTTCGTTGCCTTTTTGCCACTGTTTACGCCTGACCAATCCTTAGCACCTACGCTCGAGTTGGTCGTTCTCAGTGTCATCTATATGGTGATGACATTTATCGTCTTCGCGTGTTATGGAATATTGGCGAGTGGAATCAGCACGTATTTGACCCACTCGCTAAAAGCCATTCAACGATTGCAAAAAGTCTTTGCGCCCATCCTTGCAGGCTTTGCAGTTGAGCTTGCTTTGAGCGACAATCGGTAGGTTAGTATCGGATAACCGGAACCACCTTCTTTAGTTCAATTAGCAAGGATGAATATGGCTGACAAAATACGCTGGGGGATTCTCAGCACGGGTACGATTGCTACAAAGTTTGCGACAGGTTTACAGGCTGTCCCGGATGCACAACTGTTGGCGGTGGGGTCGCGGTCACAGACTTCGGCAGATGCCTTTGGCGACCAATTTAATGTGGAACGTCGCTATGCCTCTTATGAGGCACTGGCACAGGACGCAGATATTGATGTGATTTATATCGGCACGCCCCATAGCTTTCACAAAGCAAATACCTTGCTCTGTCTGAATCATGACAAAGCCGTTTTATGTGAAAAGCCATTTGCCATTAATGCTAGTGAAGCCGAATTGATGATTCAGACCGCGCGCGAAAAGGGTGTCTTTCTGATGGAAGCCATGTGGTCGCGTTACCTGCCGGTGATGCAACGGGTGCGTGAGTTGTTGGCAGATGGTGTGATTGGCGATGTGATACAACTCATAGCAGATTTCGGCTTCCACAATACATTTGACCCAAAGCATCGGCTTTATGATCTTGCCTTAGGGGGTGGGGCATTATTGGATATTGGGATTTATCCAGTGTCAATGGCATCAATGGTTTTGGGGACACCGAATCGGATTCAAAGTATGGCGTTTCTGGGTGAAACAGGTGTCGATGAAAATGCGGGAATCATTTTGGGTTATGCAAATAGCCCAGCATTGGCAATCATCACCACTACGATGCGGGTACAATCACAGCGTTCAGCCATTATCAACGGAACCAAAGGGCGCATCATTTTGCCTGAGCCTTGGTGGAAGACAGCTCACTTCACGCTCGACATTCATGGCGGCGAAACCACCGAGATTGCCGTACCCATCACCGGAAATGGTTACAATTACCAAGCCGTTGAAGTTGGGCGTTCTTTGCGTGAAGGTTTGAAGGAAAGTGACATTATGTCGCTAGATGAAACCCTAGCGGTCATGCAAACAATGGATACCATTCGCGCACAATGGAGACTCAAATATCCAATGGAGGATAATTAGTCATGCAGTATGGTGAGATTGCAGGCATTAAAAAGCCTGTTTCACGGATTGTACAGGGAACTGGTTTTATCGCTACTAAAGACAAAGACGAGATGTTTCGGCTCATGGATGCCACTTTGAAAGCTGGGATTAACACCTTTGATACAGCGCATGTTTATGGACAGGGTGAGGTTGAGCGAATCTTTGGCGAGTGGATGAAAGAGCGTGGCAATCGGGATGAGATTGTGCTGATTGCAAAAGGCGCGCATCACAATGACTATCGCAGACGTGTGACTCCCTTTGACATTGAAGCTGATATTCATGATTCAATGGCGCGACTTCAAACCGATTACTTTGATATCTATATGTTACACCGCGATGACACCAACGAGTCAGTGGGTCCTATCGTTGAAAAATTGCACGAGTATCAACAAAAGGGGATTATCGGTGTCTATGGTGGCTCAAACTGGACAACAGCGCGTATTCAGGAAGCGAATGATTATGCTAACAAACATAATCTCAGCCCCTTTATGGTGAGTAGTCCTCATTACAGCCTCGCGGATCGGGTCAACGAACCGTGGGAAAACTGTATCACCATCAGTGGTCATTCTCGCGCATCGGAACGGGTATGGTATGAGGCAAATCAAATGCCACTTTTTACATGGTCGAGTTTGGCTGGTGGCTTCTTCAGTGGGCGGTTTACACGAGATAACCTCGACACTTTTACTGAGCATTTTGATCGACAAGTTGTGCTTGCTTATATTGATGAATCTAACTTCGAGCGATTGGACAGAGTGAAGACGCTCGCTACTGAAAAAGAAATGAGTTTCTCACAGATTGCCGTTGCCTTTGTTTTTAACCAGCCTTTGAATGTATTTGCATTGCTTGGTTCACGCACGCCCGATGAAATTTTACAGAACATCGCCGCAATGGAACTTGAGCTCAGCCCGGAAGAATCTGCCTGGCTGGATTTACAATCGGACACACACTAATTTACTGTGATCGAATAAACATCTATCTAGGCATAACGCTTCGTGCAAAACAGCGAAGAGACTACTCCGCCCAAGCGTGACGGAAATAGCCATAGAGCCAAAACTGGGTTGTAACTTCGTATTGCCCTTGCCCATCGTTCTGGTGGCGTTGAGTCACCCAATAATCACGGTTGTCGTCGCGTCCGGTTTGTTGCCACATCTGGTAGAGGTCATCGGGTGAATAAGAACGATCAATCGTGGCGAATAAGCGGTCTCTTTCAAAAAAAGCGACGATATCATAGATGAGTAGCATCCCATTGACATAGCGTATGGCGGCTTTGGCGGCGACCCGTGCTACACGCAGAGTTAAACGACGTAAGCCTCGCTTGGCAAGTTCTCCCGCATCTTCAAGGGCATCGCGTGCTTCTTTGGCGGCTTCGATATTGGCGACATCGACAAATTCCATATGCTCAATCAGATAGCTGTCGGCTAAGACATCCACAAGGAGTGGGACAAATTCACTGCTATCGATTGTTCTGCCGGAACCTACGGATTCAATATAGAATTGCTGTTCGCCGGGGATGCTTTCACCATTTTTATCAATCTCATAAATGGTGTAGGAGAGCATCAGGTTGTCCCATGTGCGACCATTCATCACCATGCGTCGTGTTGTCGATACAACGTCCAATTGGTCAATGTGATAGTTGACAATGTAGCCTGCAGGACGTTCATCCCCCAAAACGTGCACCTCTTTTTCACGGAAGGAACGGGCTTCTAAGATTTCGTTTTCGTTGGCTCGTTCGATGGTCACCACAGGGAAATAGGAATAGGAGCCGAGTGTAAAGGCGTTGTAGGGGACGTAGATGGGAATCGCATGATCTCCTGCAAAGAGATTAACTTCATCACAGCAGGGAGTAATAGTCGCCCAACTGAATAATCTGCCAGAAGCAGTCTGATAATAGCCTTCTATTGGTAGGGCGTTTTGAATGAACTCGTCGTTGTAAAAACTGAAGAAGAGAAAGACATCTAATTCCTGACCAGAGTAGCCGATGGTGTCCATATCAATAAAATAGGTCACGCCAGAGTCTTCAAAACGGGCAGTAATATCCCGAATGATGATGCCGGATTCAGGCGCAGGGTGAGATGAGGAAGCAATCACTGTACTGGTGAAGTCTTCGCGGTCTATCTGTTCGCCGGACCCATCTACAAGAGTCACAACGGGGTAATATTCGTAGATTCCGCGTGGGAACTCGAAATAGGGCATAAAAAAGGAAAGATCAGACTCGCGAAATTGCTGGTGCGCGACGGTAGAGGAAACATCTTGATATAAGTAGAGGAGGTTGATGTCATTGCGCTTGGATTCACTGGCAAGGGGATTCTGTAGCCAGTCAGATGTTGTCACATTTTGAAACCATAAGTAGACCGTCAATTCTTGGGTAGCACGGTCAATAATATCCGCATCAACCCAAAGCCAGACCCCTTCTTCTTGCAGTTGATAGGATAAATTGCTGAACGTAGGTCGTGTTGGCACAGCAGTGGGGGGGATTTCGGTTGCTTCGTCGCCTTCACTTGGCATTCCAAACATGATGGGTGGTGGTTCAACTAGCCAATAATTATTCGCATCACCTTCTGCCATCCAACCTAGCGTTCCCGCATAATCGACTTGCCACCAACGCAATCCGTCCCGTGTGCCACATAGCGGACCTTGCTGGATAATCACATATTCATCGGCGGGGACTTCGAGAAGTAAGTCGGATTCTGGGAAGGCGTATAGATTGCGATTGGCTCCTTCTTCAAAGACAGCAGATGCGCCAACACTTAATCCGGTGGGGAGTGTATTGGGGCAGTCCTGAGCATATGTGATGGTGTCGTTCATGCCGACGAGTGTGAACAGAAGGAAAATCGGAAGCAGTTTTTTCATGGATACAATCGCAATCTGTCAAACAAATACCTGACTAGTATACTCTTTGAAGCAAATGTGGGTGGATTAATTTTGGATCATCTTATCCATGGAATCTTTTCGACCTTGATGCTATCAAAGGAAAAATTCGGATGCTGAAGCGATTTAGTTATGGCAATGAAGTGCGAAGGTTTGTCCCTTGTGATGCACCAGTGCAACCTGCTGATGACCCCAATACTCCCATCACGTGGGCGAAGGTGTTGGCGAAGCATGGGGACGATTATGTCTTGTTGTTTAACTATAATCGTCAGCAATGGGAAACTCCGGGGGGTGGCATGGAATCAGGGGAGACCCTGTATGAAACTGCCGTGCGTGAAGTGATGGAAGAGACCTGCCAAGTGGTTACCAATCTGGTGCATCGCGGGTTGTTTAAGTTGTGGTTAGCCGATACACAGCGAAGCGAGTATGGGGCATTGTATACGGGTGAGATTGAGACATTGTTGCCGTTTATCGTCAATAATGAGAGCGATAAAATCTGCTTGTGGCAGGTTGGAGATGAGTTGGAAGGCAAGATAAGTGAGTTGAGCCTCTTCCTTATTGAACTCATTGAAGGACAAAGTTGAGGATGTTTTCACCACTCAGACATTGAATATTACCTCAATCCAATTAAATACAAACCAAGTTATGACCTGAGCTGTGCCATCTAGTTCATTAAGTTCTGTTACACTTAGTATGTCAGCATAATTCCTAAGCAAGCTCTCCAATAACATTATTTGGAGCCAAGTGGCATGGCGTTACATCAGGCACGTGCGCCCAAAGACAAAAAGCAAGATGTGAAGCAGAACACGTCGTCAAGACAAGATGATGAGCTTCAACATGCCTCGCCAGACCTCCAAACCTTAGATCGCAAAACCATCTTACACCTACAAAGCACAATCGGGAATCGAGCAGTTCAACGCTTGTTGGCTACAAAACAGCAAGGTGCTAGCAGATCCCGTCCTATCCGCAATGTTCAACGTCAAGTCGCTGTGCGGGATGTCAACGAGGATAATCAGCTAGAGGGGAAAGAAGCCTCCGCGTTTGAGCCGTCGTTGAATGACCTTGCACCGCCACCTGCAGATAGCAATACAGAATCACCAACCTTTGCCCCCGTCGAATCCGTCAATCCCATTTATCAGCCAGTCGAAGCGGATGAAACACAAAGCCCAGCTATTCAGACAACAACTATTATCGCCAGCCCATTACCAGCTTCAGCGATTCAAACAAAGGTGAAAACACCATCTATCCAGCGTGGCTTCTGGGATAGTGTTTCGAATGCCGCCAGTTCCGTCGGCAATGCGATTGGGAATGCGGCAAGTTCAGCAGGCAGTGCAGTTGGCAGTGCTGTAGGTTCAGCCGGGAATGCGGTTGGCGAGGCGGCAGGTGCTGTTGGGGGAGCTGTTAGTAATGCGGTGAGTGGTGTCGGTGGGGCTATCGGAGGAGCAGTTAATACTGTCGGTGGAGCGGTCAATCGCGGGAAAGAGTGGGTTTTTAACAATGCCTTGCGTCTGGCTGGTGTGCCAAAAAATGCGGTGATGTCATTGATTGGTCGGGCTGGGAGCGCGATGTTCCGCATTGTCGAAAATCCGATAGGCTTTGTCTCTTCCTTGATATCGTCGATTAAACAAGGTTTTACACAATTTGGTGGGAACATTGCGCGTCATTTGAAGAAAGGCTTATTTGGGTGGCTCTTTGGGACGTTGGAGAATGCAGGCATATCGCTCCCTGAGCGTTTCGATCTGAAGGGAGTTTTTTCCACCGTCTTCCAAGTGGTCGGCTTGACAGTTGAGAAACTCAAGGGTCGGCTTGCAAGGATGCTTGGTGAGCAGAATGCCGGAATGTTAGCAAAAGCCTATGAATATATCACCTCCTTCATGAAGGGCGGACTCACGGGTTTATGGTCGCGTCTCACGGGAGTCTTGACAAATCTAAAAACCGCAATCTTTGAGCCAGTCCGTAATTGGGTTGTAACGAACATCTTGCAAGGTGGGATACGAAAAATTCTTGATCGGTTCAATCCGGTATCGGCACTGGTATCCGCGATCCAAACGATCTATCGGGTCGTGATGTTCTTCAAAAATCAAGCTGGACGGATAGCCTCGCTCCTTCAAGCCGTGCTGGGGTCCGCCAAACAGATTGCAACAGGTGCGATTGGGACAGTAGCAGGCAGGATTGAACAAGCATTGGGTCGGGCTATTCCATTGGTGATCAATTTCCTATCGCGTTTCCTAGGACTGGGAGGGATTGCCGACAAAATCCGCAATCTGATTATGCGAGTCCGTGCACCAATTGAGCAAGTCATCAACCGAGTATTGCAATGGATTGTGAGCAAAGTCAGACGGCTTATTGCCCATCGACAAGGAAACACTCAATCGGCGACTGCATCCCGAAAGGCAGAGCAGGTCAAGCAATAAGACAGGTCAATTACACTGGCAGACTATAAAAAAAGCGCGACGGGGGGAGAGGCGAGTCGCGCTAGTTCATAAATCTTGGTCTTTACCATCTCTAGTAAAGACGGAAATTCTGATGTTGGAATGCTGACCGAAACACAAGATGGTCATTCATATGAACACAATCTCTATGTCCCGGCTGGCATTTCCAAGCTATACAAACTCTACCAGATGTCACCCTCTAAAGTTCTGAAAAAGTCATGAATTTTTTGTAACAGAATTGTTAGTTTGAGAACAATTCGTGGCATCATGTGAAGAAGGTAAATGGAATGGGTTTATAGCAGCATGTTACAAGGCTGATTCACGGTGTCGGATCACGCTGGCTGGCACACCACCAACAACAGTAAACGGTTCGACAGATTTGGTCACCACAGCACCAGCGGCAACGATTGCACCTTCACCGACTGTAACCCCCGGCAGAATAATAGCCGATGCACCCAGCCATGCATCGTCCGCAATAGTAATGGGTGCAGTCACAGGGTCTGCTGTTCGCATCTTGCCTTGCTCATCAGGGATACCATGTCCTGCCGTGATGAGTTGTGACCCATGCCCAATCATGACTCGATTGCCAATGTGAATCTTGTCGACGGAAATCAGCATGGCACTTTTGCCGATGGTCACATTATCACCGATGACAAGATTTTTTGGGTCGGCTACCCAGACATCCCGCCACATTTTCACTTGTTTGCCAATGGATGCGCCACGTCGACGAAGCAGGAAGGATTTGATGCGGTTCGATAAGCTATCGTGCGGTAGTAACGCCATCAACAACTCCACCCAATAATCGAAAATGGCTTTTGTGAGTGGCACATGACGTTGGACAATCGGGTCAGTCATTGGCGCGTCTCGCATAGATCGTTACCAGTATAAACCAGCCGACATCCTCAGACACAATCAAGAGGCGGGATAAAAGCGAAATCACCGTTGCCATTCCGGGCGGAATACCCATTGTAGAAAACAACGTGAACATCACACCTTCGCGTACACCGAAACCTGCCGGAGCTAAAGGGACAAAAAAACCAACCAGCCAAGCAATCGCAAAAATGCTGGATACTGTCAATATATCGGTGTTGATTCCACTATAAACAGCGCGAATAAGATAATAGAGACTCGCTCCGCCCACTAACCAGACGGCGATGCTCACCACCAGCAAGCCGACCATCATCAGATAGCTGACTTCAATATCGAGTGTTTCTTGTTTGCGTAATCTCATCAATCCATTGACGAATGCACTGAGAACTCGCGGATGAATCAAGAAAAACCCGATGACTAGAATCCCCAATAAAATGAGGGGGAAATTGGTTGGGAGGGATAAGGCGTTAAGTGCGATGGGCAAGTATAAGGTTGCTACCATAATCCCAGCTAATAACAAAACGATTTGTTCGAGAATAATGCTGAAAGTTGTGCGGAGTGCAGACAAGCCTTCACGTGCGTTCATATAAATTCGACTGGGAATAAACCAATAGGAACCGGGGATGTAGGTCGCCATATTTGAGAAGAAGTAGACACGGAGATTAGTGCTGAGATTAGTAAAAATTGCCTCACGATTGACCAAAGCCACCGTCATGCTCCAGCGTATCCCGCCAATGAGTCGCCTGAGCATCGCTGAGACCATCGCCAAAGCGAGTAAACCAACATCAACTTGCCATTCAATAGTGGAGAGTTCTTGCCAATTAGTGGCTAATGCTTGGACGATGAAAAATACGACCAGTCCCGTCCAAATTAAGGTAACACCACGCTGGAAACGACGGCTTTTCCAAAAGGCGGTATCGTCTGATTGTGAATCGGATATTGGTTCGTTTGTCTCCAAGTGCGTGGTATTCACGGTTTAATGATTAGCCCTTGTCCGGTTGGTAGTGCCAAAACTTGTACTCCACGGGACTGAGCAAACGCATCGAAGGCATATTTTTGCTCGATGTGCTTACGCCAGCCATAATCATCGAGTACCACAATCGCACCACTCACGAGTTTATCCCAGAAATATTCTGCCGCCGCGATTTCTGGTTCCCGAACATTCATGTCAATGGATAAGAAACTGATTTTATCCGACATGACTTGTGGCAATGTTTCTGGAACCATGCCTCGAATGATTTTGACATTGGGGTAGGGCTTAAAAGTTTTCAAGACGGCATCATAACATTCTTCATAGACACCCACTTCGATGCCCTGTGCTTTTTCTTCTGACGTAATTTGACTTTCGACCAGTCCAGAAAAGGTATCTAGCAGATAAAACGTTTTGGGATGATTAGCGAGGTCAACATACTGAATAATGGAGAGCGCATTGCCACCCCGATTCACGCCACACTCCACAAAGTCGCCTTCGAGGTTCAATGCTTGATAAGCCGCCCAACATAACACATGAATCCGCCATTGCAGGTCACCTGCCCGCCAAGAGCCTGTACTTTTTCCGGAGGCATAGGCGTTAGCAAAGCGTGGGTCATGCATGAAATCCGCATTATGAACCGTCAGCAAACCGTCCTGATTATAGGTCGCTTTACCATAGATGAGGCGTGGTAGGGAATTCCCACGAGTGAGTAATTGAATAATTGATGTTTGGAGCGATTTAGGAAGCCAATTGCGCCAAATCCGTCTCAAAGTCTGATTTATCACCGTACGCTTCCTCAGATTTTTAGGGGCTTGTTTTCACGGAGACTGTCCATCGCCAATAGGGTTGTTCGCATACTCAAGATATAATCATCAAAGCTAAACGGTGCATCCGAACCATCGGCAATGGCATCTAAGTAGGAATGCACTTCGGATTGGAAGCCTTTATCATTCGTGATACCACTCCGCTTTTTATCGACGCGACCATTGCGACTGAATTCCAGACTGCGCCAGTCCTCCATCACCGCCACTGTGCCATCGGCATAGGCTTCAACACGTTCTTGTGTATAGCTTCCGTCACCACCCGACAGGTAGGCAATTACTGCCATTGACCCATCGGCATAGCTCACATTGATCATGACATGCTCTTCTTCGCGGATTTCATCATGCGGACTGTGTAGGCTCTGAGTAAAGACTTGGATGGGTGGCGAACCTGCTAAAAATTGGCAAAAGTCGATGAAGTGGCAACCTTCGCCAATAATGCGCCCCCCACCCAGTACCGGGTCACGAATCCAAGATTTGGGATTGATGGGACCCGGATTGTAACGATAGATGATGCTAATCGGTTGACCTCGTGTTTCAAATCGTTGGCGCATTTCGCTGGCATAAGCTGAGAAGCGTCGATTATGACCGACCAACACACGCCCTCCCGATTTGGCTTGGGCATCAATGACCGCATCCAGTTCGTCATGGGTCATGGCTAAGGGTTTTTCGACGAATACATCTTTACCCGCTTCCAATGCCGCAATGGTCAGTGGCGCATGAGTATCATGGCGTGTTGCGATAAACACCACATCCGTATCGGAGTCACTTAAAACTTGCTCGGCAGTACCCGCAAAAGCAAAGCCGTGTTTTTCAGCCGCGTTTTGTGACCGTACCCCTTTATTACTGGCGATCCCGCGTAAGTGACCTCGTGAGTAGCTCGCAATTTCTGGAATCAAGAAGGTGCTGGCGAAATTGCCTGCGCCAATGACTCCAACCCCGACTTGTCCTGTAGGCGGTTTTCTGGAAGGTTTGACTGAAATCGGCGATGTCTCTAATGACTTTTCGGTGTCATAAGTGATAACAATCCCAACGTTTAACTCATCCGATTCACTTGACAATAGCTCATAGGCATCAACAGCATTCTCTAATGGGTATTCATGCGTGACTAGGGCATCAAGTGATAGTCGGTTACTTGCCAATAAATCATTGAAGGCAATGACGTTGCGATTCATCGTCCAGCGGACTTGATCGATTGGATAGTCGATGCCATGCTCTTCGTAGAGGAAGTCATTCACCCCAGCGCCGGAATTAAATGCGGTGCGGAAATCCAATTGCTTAAACAGGAAATCATCGCGCGGAAGTTCATAATCCACACGTCCGACTGCTACAACACGCCCACCAGGACGCGCGACTTGCCCCGCTAGGACAACCGGGTCGTTGTTGGGTGCAAAGGCAGTGATAATCACTGCATCGACTCCGACACCTCGTGCAAAGGCGGTAATGGCTTCAACCGCATTCGGCTTATCGCGAATCAAAGCAAGGTCTAAGCCCAGTTGGGAAGCAAGTTCGACCTTGCGCGGGTCCAAATCAACCCCAGCAACCCGACAGCCATTGGCACTTAAGAGTTGTACCGTCAGCAATCCCAGCAATCCTAAACCAATGACCAACACATTTTCGCCAAGTTGCACCTCAGCTCGTCGAACACCATTCAGTGCAATCGTTCCCAATGCACCAAAACTGGCATCGCGTAGGGACACATTATCTGGAACAGGTGCGACCAAGTTGCGTGGAACAGCGATGACTTCGGCATGGCTGGCATGACCCGCACCAAAGCACGATACCCGATCGCCCACTTGCATATCGCTGACATCTTCGCCGACACCAATCACCGTCCCTGAGGCACTGTAACCATGCGCCAGTGGCATATCCAACTGACCGGTAATCGCTTGATAGGTGGTTACCAGCCCCTGAGTACGAACCGTTTTAATGACTTTCCGCACGAGGTCGGGGCGCGCACGAGCTTTACCAATCATGCTCTGTTTGGCAAGACGTACTGTCCCTCCTTCGGTTCCTGTAGATAGCAGGGAAAAATGTGTGCGGACGAGGACACTATTGGCTCCCACCTCGGGAAATGGGACATCTTCGACTTTGATTTCGCCATTGCGGAAATTTTGAGTGACTTGTTTCATTACTATTAGGCTTTCTTTCGGGCGATGATGATAAACCCTTTTTTCAGTAATTCTTCTTCGCTGTAATCGCTCAACTCCCTACGGATGGCTGGGGTCAACAGAGCCTCTCCCTCGATGGAATGGGTTATCCATGCCAACACCTCTAATTCCCGTTCAAAGATGTCGCGGTATGTCTGTTCGCGCTGGCGATTAATCCACGAGGGAATGTCTGGATAGCGATTATCACGCAGATGATCCCATGCGGGAACGGTCTTGGAAGGAGATTCATCTGGATATTTCCATGCGATGTGATGCCCCCCCGAAATACTCGCGTAATTGTGGACGTAGAGATAGGTCAATGCCCCCGGTTTCATGACCCGTTTCATCTCAACCACCGAAGCCTCTAGGTCGGGCAAATGCTCGAATACCTCATGAGAGACAATCAGGTCAAAGGTGTCATCCGCCATCGGTAACTCTGTTGCACTTTGTTGTTGAATATCCAATCCGCGTTGGGGTAGGGGGATTCCCACCGCTTGTTCTAAGGCACCGTAATAGGAGCGACTGTAGACAAAGTCCCAGTAAAATGTTTTCGCTGTGCGCTCTAAGCCATTGGTTCTTAAGACATGCAGATACTTCAATGGACTATAACCGGGCTTCACATATTCGATGTCGATTCCGGTCACATCCGCCCCAGCATGGTGGAACAGGAGTGTGAACCAGTATTGCTTACCACAGCCAATATCTAGTACCCGTTTTCCGCTTACCTCATTGATTCCATAGATTTGCAGGTCTTGTTGCATCCGATGGAAGAAGTTGGCATTTTCTTGGGCAAAACGCTCAGTATTGGAATCCGCATAGCGAATCATGGAAAAATAGAGTTTGAGTTTTGATAAGGCGATTATTACGAACCTTCCTCAAAGATGTCATCAATTATCATTTTGACTCGTGATACCTCCATGCAATGATGCTGATTGGCAAAGGCACACGAATCATCCGTCAACAGCACGAGGTGAGCCAAGTCCGGTTGCTCGCGCAATGCATAATATTGCAAAATCGAATTCGCGTTCGCAAGGGCTTCTTCATAAACACCTGTCGAATCTTTATCATTCAATTCAATAATCATTGGGCGTGGGAAATAACTATAGGGAACTTGGTAAAAATCGGGACGATTAATCGCATCGTGGAGATAATAACTCGGATAACGAATACGTCGATTGCTGGTGACTTGCGTGAAGAGACTCGTAAAGACATTGGTTCCACTCGCCGCGATAACGCCAAAACGGTCATCGCACGCCGCCCCCGTGATAGAAGCCCAACCGCCTAATGAAATACCATAAATAGCAATATGCGACTCATCTGCCCCCGCTTGGGTCAAGGCAAAATCCAGCGCAGGTGTGATGCGATCACAAGTTTGATAGTACAACCAATTCATGCCACTGATGTTGGAGAACAAGAAGGTTTCGGTAGCGAGATTAGGAATATCCACCGCAAAAACGATATAGGGTTCGGCAAATTGCCCACCCACATTATTGTGATAATCTCTCCCTGATATACCAAAGAGCTGATAGGGTGACGCATTGCTACCCGTTGGAATGATAATAATCGGATGGCTGGTTGCATCATTCTGTGGTACAGACAACACACCCCTTACTGTCAAGCCATGAGCATTTTTGAACTGCACATAACGCATCTGGTATGTCGATGGCGAGTCGAGGTCATTCGTGACTAATTCATCAAAGCGTGACTCGGATTCGGGTATTTGTAACCAGTCTCTGAAATCACGTTGAATCTGCTCCCCCACTTGAGCTAAATCCGCCTGTGACATCGTTTCATCAAAACCATAACGGGATCGAGCCTCAGTTTCATATTCCAGCATGTAGGCTTCTTGAAATGCGATCGCCTCATCCAGTAGCGAGACTTCTTGAATGACTATCGACTCGTCCGACGGTGGTATCTCTTCAGTCGGATTTGCCGTAGTACAGCTTGCAATTACAAAACAGAGCAGGAGCAAGCAACCGATGTTGCCTGAAAATCCCATTAGAAATAGTCCTCGATATTGAAACTGGGTTGTGTCATATCACCATCAATAAACATCTGGAACCAGAGTTCAAATCCTATCATGTTCCATAGATAAAAATAGTGCCATCGGAGGCGAGGGTGGGGGGGTGCTTCCATGATTTCGCGCAGATAATCGTAGTTAAATATCCCACGAGAGACAACTTTATCTTGTGTCAGCACCCGTTCTGCTACGGTTTTGAGGTCTTTTTGGAATTGATGGTAGGGATTAAAGCTAAAGCCCCATTTCTTCTTATCGAGGGTATGGTCTGGCAAAATTCCGCGCATGGCTTCTTTGAAAATATATTTCATTGTCCGCCCATTCAACTTGAGGGATGTGGGAATGCTGTTAGCAAAGGCGACAAGGTCTCTATCGAGGAATGGGACACGGACTTCTAGCCCATGCGCCATTGACACCCGATCTTCATTCAACAAGAAATCATCCACCATTTTGGTATGAAATTCGGCATGGAGGGCTTGGGTTAAAATATCATGCTTTGACGCGAAGTAGTCGTCAAAATACGCGCGCGTCCGCCGGGTATTTTTGCACATCTCATCTCGTAATCGGGGTCCATAGACATTACTAAATTGCCCGCTGTCATCA
>JANQRM010000220.1 GCA_028284565.1 Anaerolineae bacterium
GGGATGAGATTCGTCGCCTCGCCGCCCGCTTACGCAGTCGCGCCGCCTTACGCCAAAAACGTGCTAAGAGTGGCGACTTTGACCCTCGCAAAACCATGCGGAGCAACATGCGTTATGGGGGTGTGCCGATCGTGATGAAGTTCAAGAACAAGCACAAAAAGCCAAGCCTCATCCTCATCTGTGACTTGAGTACGTCGATGCGCTATAGTGTCGAATTTTTGCTGACGATGGTGTATGAGCTTCAAGACCAAGTTCGCAAAACGAATAGCTTCATCTTCATCAGTGATATGGTTGATGTCAGCATGGATTTGAATGAATTGCCTGCGAAAGAAGCTGTCGAAAAAGTCCTGCTGGAAAATCCACCCGGCTATTACAGCACAGACTTAGGCAACAGTCTCAACACCTTTTCCAAAGAGCATATGAATCTGATTGACCATCGCACGACAGTTATCCTCTTTGGGGATGGGCGCAACAACTATAACAATCCGCGCCTCGATATTATTGATGAGATGCGCCATAAAGGTCGTCGGCTGATTTGGTTCTGCCCAGAATACCCGACACAATGGGGAACAGGTGACAGCGACATGGTGCAATATGCCCACCATGCAGATGGGGTGTATGTCGTCAATAGCCTGCGAGACCTTGCCAATGCCGTTGACCAAATCTTGGCGGATGGTTAATTAACTCTTCCTATCTGCCCTTCGAAAGGCTTTACGAAGTTCGTCAATCGGTTGTCGTTCATTGTTTTCATCAACATAAAACCAATGCATCCAACCGTTGCAGGTGGGTGCTTTTTTGAGTTGTTGTCCCAATTGATGGATTGACCCTTCGTGTCCATTGACCTTGAGTCGTCCATTTTCTAAGATGGTGGCGGTGAGTTCAGGGTCGTCAAAGTAGAGGGATTGTCCAACTTCAATATAGTCATACTCCAAGAGGGATTTGAAGGAGACTCGTTTAGGTTTGGGTTTGGTTGTCTCTGTGATGAGGGAATGATTTTTGCGGAGTGGTTTAACCTTTGATACACGTTCTTGTGCATAAGAGATATAGATCTCGTTACGTTCAATGCCAATCCATTCCCGACGGAGTTTTTTCGCCATTGCAGGAGTTGTGCCTGTGCCAGCGAAGGGGTCAAGCACCATCTCCCCCGGTTTGCTACTGGCTAGGATAATTCGCCTTAAGAGTTCTTCAGGTTTTTGCGTGGAGTGGAGTTTATTGCCATTCTTATCTTTAAGGCGTTCGCCACCTCCACAAACCGGAATCTTCCAGACAGAGCCGAGTTGTTTGCCCTTATTGAAATCATTAAACTGCTTCATAAGATGGTGATGGAAAGTTTTCGAGGATTTTTCCGACCGTTGCGCCCAGATGACGAACTCAATGTCGTTTTTGAAGCGTGTGCCGTTGAAGTTGGGCATGGCATTCGGTTTGAACCAGCTAATCGTGTTCAGAATCCAGAACCCCAGATTTTGCATGATTGCCCCAACTCGGAAGATATTGTGATAAGTTCCCGATACCCAGATGGTTGCGGTATCCTTCATCACCCGTCGAGCTTCGGTCAACCAAGCGATGGTAAATTCATCATAGGCTTCAAAGCTCTCGAATTGATCCCATTCATCATCCACGGCATCGACATGAGTCAAATCAGGTCGCCAGAGTTCTTTGGATAATTGGAGATTATACGGTGGGTCGGCGAAGATGAGGTCGATGCTTGCTTCTGGTAGGGAGGGCAATATCTCTAAGGAATCACCGTGTATGATTTGATTCAGGTAATCATCAAGTGGCATATCATGGCTTCTTGGCAGGCGTTTGTTCGTTTGATTAGCTCAATTATAGCTCTCTACAAACAACTCACAAATCAATTTAATCGAACCCGCGCGCCATCGCCCTTAATAGCTCTAAGGTGAGTAAGACATCATCGAGTGCATCGTGGGTATTGCCGACGGTGATTCCTTGTTGGATGCACGCATTGCCGAGTTTTTGCCATTTATAACTGCGACGATAGCCATTCCACATCCCATAGAATTTGGCATATTGTTTCATGGCGCAGTGTTTTTCGTGTACGCGAATCATCGGCAACTGATGGCGTTTCGCGGTCTGTTGAAGCATCCGCCAGTCGAAGTCCATGTTGTAGGCAATCACGGTTTGTCCAGCGAGAATTGCAGATAATTGCACATACAACTCACGAAACGTCGGTGCATTGGCAACATCAGGCTGACTGATTCCATGAACAGCTTGCGCGCCAGATGAAATGGGAACTGTGGGATTTAATAGGGTATTCAGTACAGTTTCACCTAATTGATTGACAATCCCGATTTGAATCACTTCATCATCAGCGGTTACACCCGTGGTTTCGGTATCGAGAATATAGAACGGGGAGTCGCGTTCAAAGAGGTCGCGCACCCACGTAACAATCGTCTGTTTATCACGAGGATTCGGATGCACTTGCATAACTTACTCGCTTTCATCCTCGGCTTGTGGTTTATCCCAATAACCAGAGAGCCATTTAAACATATCGACTGCGCCCTGTGGATTTTGCGCTCCGCTGATAATCTGTCGGTCAAGGACATCATCACTGCGAATGAGGGAAGGCTTGGTGCGTTTATCAGACATGATTGGGATGAGTTGTGCCAGTTCACGTAAATTTTTGGCAAGGATAAAGCGTTCATCGGGAGATAATTCGTCGCGGTAGTCCGCCAGTTCATCACTTAGAGTCAGATGGTCAATTGCAATTGGACTTTTGCCTGTGGGATCGAGTGCTGAGGTGAAATCCTCTAACAACTGATGCACAAGACTGATTGCATTCGCAAATTCGGCGAGGCTACGATTGCCCATGATCTTGCGGAAGGCGACAGCCGTTTGTAAGATTTGTCGTTCGATTTCGAGTGGGCGTTTCCCGTCCAATTCTCGGTCAATGCGTTGGAGTTGTCCCAAGGACTGGACTTTCACATACCCGCGCCACCAACCCAAATAGGCTTCTTGGACGACGGGACTCCATGCAACCTGCTTGTGGAGACGCAGGAGGTTTTCGACAACTTGTCCTTCGACAGCGACAGATCCCGTGACCTGTTGCAGACGTTGTGTAGCAGTGCGGGCGAGTTGTTCATTCTCAGTTTCTGCCCCAACTTCGAGCAATTTCCACAAGACAACAGGCAAAACATCTATCTCACGATGTTGTTGCAGTTGCCGTCCAACTTGTTCAATCAACGGCAAGGTGCTTTCGTGCCAATCCCAACTGACAAGCAAATCAATCGAGACTGCGATTATCTCAGCTACACTTATCGCCGCATCATCTACCAGATGATTCAAAAAGGCTAAGACTTGTTCAATCTCTTGCCCAGCATGTTGGATAGCGGTGTTGAGTGCTGGGAATAAGCGGTCTTGCTGATGGAGATAAGGCGCACTCTCTAGCACGAGGTTATCGGCTTCGTCCTGTAGCATCAATGTCAGCAAAGTTTCTAAGCCTGTATCGCTCAAGTTCGTGGATGCGTCACTTGTGAGAGTGCGAATCAAGCTGATGGGTTGATAGGATTCGGGCAGATTCGCGGCTTGTTCTGAGTCCACTCGTTCCCAAAGGGCTTTGACAATGGTTGGTGTGATGCTGTCTGCTTGGGTTGTTTGTAAACTTTCATGAAGGGCAATCAAAAACAACTCTGGTGAATCTTCTGCCAATTCTTCTAGCGACTCGCTATCCGCTTGTTGAAATGCTGAACGTGTGGGTTCTGGAAGTTGATTCATCAGGGCTTCATCAGCTAACAACAGGGATAAGCCATCCGCATCGTGTTTTGCGGCGATGCGTATTAAATCGACACCAAGCAATCCGTCTTGCCTTGCGCGGGGCAAGGTAGCGCGGATACCCTCATGCAAGACATCGCCCAAGCCATAATTGCTTGGCTCGCGGGAAATCAGCCTCAACCAACTGACAAGGGTATCATTATCCCCCTCCTCAATTGCGACAGCTAATGACGCATGGGCGGCATTCTTGAGACGTGGTATCCACTTGCTATCAACCCCATCAGTGAGCCGATTGCGATAAAAGACATAGACCGCATCGGGTTGTGTCTCTAACGCCTCTGCAAAAATATCGGATAGGGCAGTATCCAGTGCCGGGTCTTTATCCATCTCTTGAGCGACCAACGTACCCGCTTCTTCGTTTCGCTCATTGAGGGCGTGATTGAGCAACAACTCCAAGTATTGCCCGCGCAATTTCCCCTGTGGTGAAACATCCCCTGCAAGAGCGTCGGTGAGGGCTTGGGCATCCAGCTCTTTCCCTGCTTGAACTTGTTGATCGAGTTGGTTACGCTCGACGAGAGCTGTTAGTGTCTCTTGGAATGAGTGATTCGAATTCGTACGGCGGGTGGACAGATCCATGAGTTTAGTCGCTTTGACAAAATCCAGCATGTCTCCATCCCATAATTCAAGCAGATGGTTGGTAAAGAGATTTGCCAGCCAGCTTGGTTCTGGTGATTCATAGGTAGACCAATCGACAATCCAGCGGTTGGTATCAGCGGGTGTCGACTCACTAAAGACGAGGCGTGGCGCAGTGTCTTCGATGACTGTCATATGGGTTGCAAAGGTTAAGCATGGTCGAATAGCCGATGGTAGAAGCATCATCAAGCCTTGAACTAATTGCACGCGGTCTTGCATCACAGGTGAGAAGTTTTGGATGATGAGTTGGCGATCATCGAGAACAGCTCCCAATAACCCCACAAATGATTCAAAGTCTCCCTTGAACCAACGCTCCAAGACTCGACTCAGTTGCCCCGTACGTTTGTCCATCGTCCATGTGGCTGGCGCAGGCAGTTTGAGACCATCGACCAAGGTATTGGGTGCGTTATAGACAGGCAATGGCAAATCTACCAAATCAATCAGCAGGCGTATATCCCCACCCATTGCATAGACCACATCATCCGGTAAGACCACATATTGGTAAATCGGATGATCTAAATCCCCATTTTGATTATGCGCGCGCGCCAGCAAAAACATGTCATCGCTATATTCGACAATAGCGACAGCTTGGGATTGTTCGGCATCGGGGTAAGGCAGGGGTTCTATCGGAATCACTTCACGAAAGCGAGTTGCCGATTCAGTATCGAGTCCTTGACTCATCGCCAAGGTATAAAATTCTTCGGTTGGGCGTGAGTCTTTGGTCGGACGACCATAAATGAGTTGTTCAAGTCCGTTATTTGTCACAGTTCCTCTGGGAAAGCTGTTTACACGGGTGTTGCAGTCGCCTATTGTCCCAAAAACTCACAAAACTAGCAAGGCATGGGCATTTGTGTAAAATTTAACGTTATTCTTTACTTGATTCAGCAAATACGGAGCAAAATATGGCTGATAGCACGAATTCTTTTGCTGGCAAATATGGCATCATAACCGGTGGAACACAGGGTATGGGAGAAGCAACAGCCCGATTATTTGCAGAGCGCGATATGGCAGGCATCATCATCTGTGGGCGCAATGAGGAACGTGGACAAGCGGTTGCCTCAGACTTAACCGCAGGTGGATGCCCTACTCATTTTATACAGATGGACTTAGCCAATGTCGCCGATTGTCAGCGTGTTGTGGCACAAGCAGAAGCCCATTTTGGGACAGTGCATGTGGTTGTGAATGCGGCGGCAAGCACCGCCCGCGGGACAATCTGGGATACCTCGCCAGAGATATGGGATCATATGATGGCGGTGAATGTGCGTGCGCCTTTCTTTCTGATACAAGAGAGCGTCAAAATCATGCGTCGGGATCAAATTGCGGGGTCAATTGTGAATGTGACGAGTGTAGCGGCACATGGCGGACCCGCTTTCTTAACACCCTATTCCACATCGAAAGGGGCGTTGGTGATTCTGACGAAGAATGTGGCGTATGCCGTCATGCGACATCGGATTCGGGTGAATGCCTTGAATTTGGGGTGGATGGATACCCCCGGAGAACATGCGATACAGCAGGAAGAACATAACGCGGATGATAATTGGCTGGAGAAGGCGGAAGCGACACAACCTTTTGGTCGTTTGATTAAGACAGATGAAGCCTCGCGCGCGATTGCTTACCTCGCCTCCGATGAATCGGGTTTGATGACGGGCGCAGTCCTTGATTTTGACCAATCGGTCATTGGAGCAGGCTTTGTGCCTCAGCCAGCCGTCGGTGAACAAGGCACGGTATAACTTTAGGAGAATCTAATGAGCGATGTTTTGCGTGTGGGGGTGATTGGCTGTGGAGTCATCGCACAGATTATGCATATTCCCCATTTGCTCGATTACGAGCAATTTGAACTCGTGGCGATTGCTGATGCCTATCCACCTGTGTTGAATGATGTCGGCGACATCTTCAAGATAGAGACACGCTACACCAATTGGCGGGAGATGCTAGAACGCGATGACATCGACGCTGTACTGATTGCTCATAGTGGTTCGCATTATGAAACGGTGATTGCTTCGTTGGATGCCGATAAGCACATCCTCGTGGAAAAGCCTCTTTCATGGAGTTTACGTGAAACAGAAGCGATTGCTCAACGCTTGACAACCAGTGACCGCACCGTGCAGGTAGCGTATCACAAACTCTATGACCCTGCATTTGCTTATGTCAAAGAACAAATCGAGCAGATGAAAAACTTGACCTATGCGCGGGTGACCCTCTTGCATGGGGCAGATGAATTCAATCGCGCTCCCTATCGGGTCCGTCGTGGCAATGGCAGAATCGACCATAACAATTACGACTTACCTGCTTGGCATGAGTACATGCGTGGAACGCAACAAGCCCTTGCCGAAGGAGATTTACAAGAAGCCGTCGATGAATCACTTGGCGAGCGAAAAGGGGATGCGCGACTTCGCACCGCGTATGGTCTGTTGACGGTCAGCACAATACACCAGATTTACACACTCTTTGGCTTCTTGGGGACTCCGACGCGGGTGATAAATGCGGACATCTGGCATGATGGCGGATCGGTCAATTGCCTGATGCAATATCCGAATGGATTACGCGCGACGCTCGATTGGCACATGCTACCTCACCTCAATGACTATCATGAAGAGTATGCTTTTTACGGGACGCATGAACGTGTCGTCTGGAATTTGCCGGGTCCCTATTATAAGAATTTCCCTAGTCCGGTGACGCTCTATGGTGGGGATGGAGAACTCTCATGGACGAAGCATATCAAAGTGTCTTATGAAGAAGCCTTTGCACGGGAACTCTTGGAATTCTATGATAACGTGCAAACGGGTAAACAACCGCGTTCCTCTGTGCAAGATGCGGTCATCCACTCGCGCTTTATCAAAGAGTTGATAGAGTCTGTCGCAACATAAGGCTTCTGGTGTTAAGAACATCCATCACCCCCTGTTTACACGTTTAGAGAGTAACGGAAGGAGTGGGTTGTCACCTGACGCTTGCCCCATGATTCATAAAACATAGGTTAAGATTTGCTAAAAGAAAGCAAACCCCTATGCTTTATGGCACAATCTATGCGTATACTAGAGACAGCTTTATTCAAAACGCGATTATTTGAGGTTTTGTGATGTTGAGTCGCCCTGTGTTGCCCCGCTTGTTGATTGGTCTCTGTTGCTTAGGCTTGTTGATATTTCCTGCCTTTGCACAAGATGCCCCCTTCCCTGATGATGAACGCTTGTTGGTTTGGTGGGCAAATGGCATCTCACCGGGATTGCAACTCGCTGATAATCCGGGGCAAATCGCATTTGTGGATAATGCAGGTAATTTGGAAATGGTTTTACAATTACCGAATGGAACAGAACGAGTCCTTGCTTGTGGCGACAAAGCAACGTCACCCAATGGCGATTACTTCACCTTCTATGCGGGTGATGAAATCGGAACGCTCTATATGATGCGGGGGATTGACACGCTCTTCGCTATAGCAAGTGACATTCAAGCTCTGACTTGTGCTGGCAATCGCACCTTCCTTTACACCGATGACAGTCAACGTTTTGCTTATCTCGATTTTGAAGACAATATCAACGTGGCAGACTTCGCATCTGGACGCTTACAAATCGGCATGACGAGTAACTTTGCAATTACTCACACCTTTGAACAAGTCACCGCGTTTGATACCAAAGATGAGACCATTGCTTTCATCCAGTTTTTTACCAACGATCAGGGGCAAGCCATCGAAGCAGGGATTGTGCAGTGGCAAGGGGAAGTAGGACGCGAAGTGGCGACTCTCTTTGCTGACAATGGCTGTGAATTCACGAGTTCTAGTATCACCGTACAAGAGAACGGGCAATTTGCGATTGTGATGGGACACAAATGTGTCAACAATGGTGGAACCAGTTGGCAGTTCTACACCGTCAATCCAGAGAATCGCAGCGTGACCCTCGTACTTCAAAATCAACAAGCAGGTGGCTTTTTCGCCTTCTCACGGACGAACAATGTCTATGTCGCCCCTGATGCAGAAACCGCCTATTTCACTGCACCCGACGGGGCAACCAATTTCAGTGTGGGGATGTTTGCTGTCAACTTCGTCAATTCATCGGCGATTGAGATATTCCCCAACTCAGGCATCATGCCCCGCTATTATGACGATCCCTATGCTCCCATTAATCATCCTCCAGCGGTGTCCGCCGATGGGAATTGGTTGGCGGTCAGTCGGAATAATTTGAGCGATGAAGCCTCAATCAACATTCTTGATTTGTCTGCACCCGAGCTTCCACCGATTATGGCTCCAGCTGGTGCAAGAGGGGATGTGATTAGTGAGATACTCTTCACACCCGACAACGAACAACTCATCTTTGTGGCAGGTGGCGCACAGGGGATCAATAACTCTATATTCGCGGTGGACTTGGCAACCGGAACAACCTTCCGTGTCAAACGCGGACGTTTTGCCAATGGCTTAATGTCACCAACAGGCGATACCGTCGCAATCATGAACTGGCAATTGATTGATGAAGACGAGCCACTGTTCCTCACTTTGCAAGTGATTAACATCGAGTCCGGTGTTGAGACAACATTGTTGCAAGGGGCGGATATCGTTAACAATCAAGTCACCAACCGACGCTTTGCCTATCCACTGTCGTGGCGACAAGCCATAAGTGATGAATAGCTAGACATCGTTCACACGCAAAATCACAAAGCCATCGTAACCCTTCCCACTGACCGTCTGGAGTGCAGTCGCGGAGACTCGCGGTTCATTCGCCACCATCTCGTTAAATTGACGGACACCTATGGTGCTGGGGTCATTACTATTGGCTTCAACGACTGTGCCTCGTCGCACAACATTGTCGGCAATAATAATACTTCCGGGACGAGATAACTTCAGCGACCATTCAAAGTAGTTGGGATTGTTTGGCTTATCTGCATCAAGGAAGACGAAGTCAAATGGTGAAGCCGGGTCATCCAACAATTCGGGTAGAGTATCCAAGGCATTCCCGACCCGTACATCCACCATCGACCCCAAGCCCGCAAGCGCGATATTCTGTCGGGCGACTTGGGCATGTTCTGGGACCGCTTCGAGCGTGATTAAGCGTCCATCTTTGGGCAAACCACGCGCCAACCAGATGGTGCTGTATCCGCCAAGTGTGCCGATTTCAAGAATCGTCTTCGCTCCCTGTATTTGAACCATCAGCATCAGAAATTTGCCGAGTGAGGGTTCAACCGCAATTTCTGGCAACCCTGCTTTATTAGATGCTTCGATAGCTTCGTCGAGAATTGGATCATGTGGAAAAAACAACTGATTAAAATAAGCTTCGACTTCGCCCCATGTCTTTTGGTTCATCCTTGTGTCCTTTATCATTTCATCCATTTCATTGATGAGTAATAAAAATGATGCAAAAAACTTGCAAGAAATGATGACTCTTGACTTGAAATGGTATACTCTGGATAAGTTAATTCACGAGTTTACGATATGAGCGAATTTACCAGAACTCTGAAAAAAGAGCCAAACCGAAAACAACAACCCAGTCAACGTGTTCCAAAAGAACGCGACAAACAGGGCGGTATACCGACTCTCACACAGTCAGTCAATCCTGATGATTATCTCTACCTGCAACAGACAATTGGGAATCAAGCGACCTTGAATTTGCTCCAACGCCGAATGTTTCCGGGACCGTTGATTGACGAAGATTTATCCATCCTAGATAGCGAACCTGAATCTATATCAAACAATGAAACTGAGCAAGCACCTGAATCCGTCACTGACAACGAAACTGAACAAGAGCCTGAACCGGGCGAGACTCTGGCGACGAATACGGAGAATAATATCAATCAAGTTGCTTCTTCTCTCGACGGAGTCAACATTGCCGAACTCACTGGTGAATCCGAATTATCAAGAGAACAACTGACAGGTCTCCAAAATCAATTGGTGCAATTCGGCTTGCTTTCTGCAAAAACACGAGATGCCGAAGCCCCCTTTGACTTGGACGAAGAGGGTAATGAGATAACTGGGAATCAAGCCCTTAGCCAATTCCCCAAAACACTCAACGCGCTGGAATCTTTCCAAGCAATACAAACTATCAGCGACGATGATACAGATACATCAGACCGCCTTGAAGCTGTCAAAGAACTCACCCAATATGCGCGGGAACAAGTCGCAACCTATCCCGACCTCATCGACACCTTCATCCAACAACCCCTCCCAACAGATGGCGAAAAAGTAGCGACCATTGGCAAAGTCACGGCGGCAGTCGCGCGCATGGAATGGCTCTTGGGGACACTCTATTATGGCGGGACAGGCAAGAAAGATACATGGGAACGGGTGTGGAACGAAGACAAAGGGAAGTGGAAGAAAAAGACCAATCGTGGTGAATTCGCCGATTACTATCGCACAGAGAAAGATGGCTCAGCTTGGTGTACGAAATTCGCCACGACCGTTTATTCCAAAGTCACAGGTGCAAATGCCATTGTGGGTTCAGGGGCTAAGGTCGGTTGGGAGAAACGTGACTTAAACTTCGATGAATCGGCAGGTGGAGACATTTCTGGTGGTGTAGTGCGCGATGCTACAGCCTCCAATAGCCCATGGTTCAAACTCCGCCAAGATGTTGAAACCATCCACAACAATGATGAACTAGAGGCAACGCAAAAAACGGAACAAACCAATGAGACCGTGGATACCTTCTTCAATGATGAAATCAAACCCCAAGCAGGGGACATTCTCGTCACGAAACGCTCTCAAGCTGATGCCAATCAATTCACCAAAGCTGGACGTGAGAAAACCAGTAAGGGGGATGATGTTGGGAATTACAAAAGCCACACCATCCTTGTCGAGCGCATGGAAGGGTACAAGCTCTATACGGTTGAAGGCAACATCTCGAATCGTGTCACAGGGCGCGTGTTTGATTTGACTGACCCCACACATCTCGCGGAAATCATCTTGGTCGCCCGTCCCAGCCTCAAGACGATTGACACAGACTATACGACGCCACAAGCGAATACTTCATCCAATGAGTCTGAGAACGCTAATGCGGATACACAATCTCTTGATGGTGCAGTGGACGGTGCGAACGCTGGTGGGTCGCAAGTCACTGAAGAACAGTTGCTACAACCCATCCAGAAATTGAACGCCATCCTACAAGGGCTAGCGACGATGAAGGATTATATCAAAGGGAATGATGACACCAATGCGCCTGTCGAAAACTTGGTTGAGCATAACATCTCACCGGGCAGTGGCACAGCACATTAAGTCGCTTGGGATTGTCGCCATTCATGACGCAAGATCCCCATCAGAAAAGCATCCCAATATTGACCGTCACGGAAGGCAGACTCACGCAAACGTCCTTCATGTTGAAATCCCAATTTTTCATACAAGCCAATCGCCGGTGTGTTGAAGCCAAAGACGAACAACCAAACCCGATGTAGATTAATCTCGTTAAAGGCGAAATCCAGAATCAAGGAGATGGCAGTACCACCATAACCCCGCCCCTGATATTGTGCAGGAATCCCCAACCACATTCCCGCCGTCTGATGAACCCCATCGACACGCATCAAGCAGATCTGTCCGACGAGATCAACATCCATATCTTTGGGACGCATCCCGAAGTAATAGTCGCGCTTGCTCTCGCGGGAGTAATTGACAAACTCAGTCATCTCTTTGTGATACATGGGTTTCGGGGGCATTCCATGTAATCGCTTGAGGAACACGGTGTCTTGATACCATTCGTGAATGATGTCGATGTCTTTATCTTCAACGGCATTCAGACGCAGACGCTCATTTTCTAAGATGGGTTGAAAGACTTCAGTCATCGTTTCGCCTCCCATTCGTGACGCAACATGCCCATCAACAAAATATCGTGCCAGCCGCCATAGCGGTACATCACCTCACGAAAGCGTGCTTCATGCGTGAAGCCGAGCTTTTCGTACAGATGAATCGCGGGGGCATTGAAGCCGAAGACATATAATTCCACCCGATGCAAATTGACCTCACGAAAGGCAAAGTCGAGCAAGAGTCGGATACTCGCGCCACCATATCCTTTGTCTTGATTTTTGCGTCCCAAGTTCACGCCGAGCATCCCTGTGGCATGGACCTGATTAATTCCGAACACGGCGACAATCCCCGCAATCTCCCCATCCATGTCTCGTGGACGAATCGCAAAAGGATAGCCATTACGATCACTACGCCATGACTCGATCATCTCTTTAAGTGGCTTCATGTAAAAGGGTTGAGCCGGGCTGTCATGTAGGCGCATCAAGAAGTCCGTGTCCTTATGCCAGTCGAGAATGTGTTCCATATCGTCATCTTCAATCGCCGTCAACCGAATGCGCTTATCTTCTAAAATGGGTTGGAATACCGTTGTCATCGCTAGGCTCTCCACTCTTGTTCAAGCATAGAATAGATCAGCATATCGTAGCGTTGTCCGCCCCGTTGTAGGTGTTCCCGTTGCGCGCCATCTTGTGTGAAGCCGAGCTTTTCATACAGATGGATTGCGGGTTCGTTGTAACTGAAAACAGTCAGTTCCACACGATGCAAATTCAGTTCGTCAAAGGCAAAAGCGAGGAGGAGACCTATCGCTTCCTGTCCCCAACCTTTGTTGCGATGTTCAGGCTTACCAATGGCGATTCCCAGATTTCCAGCACGATGCGTCCAGCGCACACCCTCAAGTTCGATGATGCCAATCAGGTTCTCACTCTCGATCAGTTGTATCCCAAATAGAAAATTGCGATGTGAATTTTTCTGTTCTCTTTCGAGCCACTCTTTCATCTGTTGTTCCGAGCGTGGCATGGCAGGGGCGCTATCAAAAAAGCGCATAAAATCCGCGTCCTGATACCATGAGGTAATCTCTGGTATATCGTCTTGACTCAATGCAGTGAGGCGTACATTCTCACCAACGAGCAGGGGGGGTAAAGTCATGATGCTTGCTCCTTTTTCCATGTAGTGGCTTTGACTTCCATTGCTTGGATAAACTCAGTTTTCGCTTCAGCATAATCATTCGTATTCGTGAACTGTGGCGCGAGTTCGCGTTTGAATTGCTCATAGGCATCACGGGCAGAATCGTGGGCGCGCAGGTAATCCCGGAAGAGGATGTGCCGTTCCCACCAATCGCTCTCTATCTCGACCAAGTGGATTTGATGTGTGCGTTTACCCGCCGCGTTGTTCTTCGAGAAGTAGCGACGAAAGGGCAATTCGGCTTCATACTCCGAGCGATAGTCATAGCCCAAACTGACGATGGGTTCGATACCGTATGCATCAATCTCAGCAAGGTCACGAACGCCAATCTGGATGTCAATCACGGGCTTTGCACCCAGTCCGGGAACCGACGTACTGCCGATGTGTTGGATGTCCACACCGTACTCGCCAATAACCTCAAGCAGGCGCGTTTTTTCTTCTTCAAATAGCTTGCGCCACGCAGGATCATAATCGGCAATAATGATGCTTGTCACACAAACTCCTTAGCTGAGAAGGGGATGAGTTGCCCATTCTAGCGTACACAAAGCAAAAATGTTAGAGGGTTCATGACGGTTCATAAGATACTAGCCCAAAAACGTCAAAATAAGCGTTATTAGAGAAAGTCACACAGCATAGAGATTGACTGCTAAAATGATGCTATCGTCTCATAGCAATACAGAAATTCGGAACGACTGAAAGCGACAACAAATATCATGACAGACAGAGAAAAACGTGGTCTCATTGCCTTGCCAATCATCTTGCTAATTGCGGGTTTTCTTGCCTTTGCTGGGAGTCAAGGGAGTATGATCGTTTCAGGTATTCCACTCTTTGCGTTGGGGGTTGCCATCGCATTCGTGATTCAGTGGATTGCCTTCATCCCCGCTTATCTGATGCAGACCGAAAAGTTCTTCGATTTAGTGGGGAGCATTACCTATATCAGCGTGACCCTAATCGCCGTTGCGCTTACACCTGTAGTCGATGCTCGCACAATTATCCTAATGGCAGTCGTGTTGATTTGGGCATTGCGGTTGGGAACATTTCTCTTCCGTCGGATACTCAAAGATGGCTCCGATGGACGCTTTGATGTCATTAAAACGTCACCGATTCGCTTCTTCGTTACTTGGACGCTCCAAGGGCTATGGGTATCCTTCACACTCTCAGCGGCTCTTGCGGCAATCACGTCGGCAAACAAAGTTGACATCGGCATCTTCGCCCTTGGTGGGCTAGCCGTCTGGATCATCGGATTTGGCTTTGAAGCCATTGCAGACAATCAGAAAAAGCAGTTCCGTTCACAGCCCGAAAACAAAGGCAAGTTCATTACAACAGGCTTGTGGTCATGGTCACGCCATCCCAATTATTTTGGGGAGATCGTCTTATGGCTTGGTGTGGCGATTATCGCTTTTCCAGTACTCAGCGGCTGGCGATATCTCACGCTCTTATCGCCCGTATTTGTCTTCATTTTGCTTACTCGCATCAGTGGTATCCCAATGCTCGAGAAACGCGCCGACGATAAATGGGGAGGCGAGCCTGAGTACGAAGCCTATAAACGAAACACACCTATTTTATTTCCCAAACCGCCATCGAGCTAACTTCGTCTATCATCACAATTGGGATAAAACAACATCATTTTGGGATAAGTCATTTGGGTTATCCGTAAGCTGATGAACCACATTTTCCCACATTACTCCAATGATAAGTAGATTCGGAGTGAATCGTGACATACAGCTAGCGTAATGGCTTCATTATTATGGCACTATGCTAGCTCTCCTCTGAATCTATGGGGAATCGACCTGCTTTGATAGGGGAGACACTTATCACGACTAAGCGAATCCGTGCATATCCCAATATATCGCAAGAAGTGGACTCATGAACTTATCGGGAGTTTCGGAAGATAACGGTTGGAATCATGCAACAGTTGGTTAGAGAAAATTAACCCAAGTTGGGTCTAGCATCACTTATCCCAAATAATCCGCCGAGTCTTTTGGGATAACGCGGAGTCCAAATTTGGGAAACGAATTTGGACATCATTTGGGAAAAGAGTGGGCATCACTATTGGGATAAACTTGGGATACAAAATAGGGCGAAATTCTGGACGACAACATCGCATCATCTCGCATCACAATTTGCCGTTATCCCACATTCACAGGACACCGGAGGGCAAAATCAATTTTAGACATGCCCTATTCGATTCCTAAAATCCGCCCTATTCATTCGGCTGTTCAAAGAGGCGAGATGGCACTTTCACCGCGACCATTTGGGCTTTGACCGTCTCCTTCTCATTAGCAAAAACGGAGCAGGTCACGATGGCTTTTCGCTCGTGAAATTCGGTCACTTTTGAGCGTAGAGTCAACTCGACTCCCATCGGTGTGCGGTCCACATAATTCACATTCAGATTGCCTGTCACATAGGTCAAAGTCGGCTTGGTTCCAACGGCACGATCTTCTGCATCATAGGCGGCGGCGATGGCAGTCCCCAGCATATGACAGTCCACAAGACTCGCCAGCAACCCGCCATAGACATAACCCGGAAAGGCGGTGTGATAGGGCTTTGGTGTGAAGTGTGCGACCCCCTCCTCACCATCCCAAAACGTGCGGATATGCAAGCCGTGGTCGTTGTGTCTTCCACAACCATAACAGATGGCAATCTCATCTTCATACAAATCTTGAACAGCAATATCGGACATTGAAACGTCCCCTTTTTGATTTTATGACTTCACAGAGATTAAGAGGATTGGAGCTGTATTTCAAGGTCGTCCATCGTTTTCAAAAACGCCCCCTCTAAATCAACATTAACGGCATCCGCCAGCACCATGAGCGACCATAGACAATCAGCCATTTCATGCGCCAATTTCTCATCAACATGCTCGATATTTCGGACACCATTTTTGGCTTGGAGGAGCTTCATCAAATCCCCGACATCACCGAGAAAACCTAAGGCGATTTCATCTCGTGTCCATGCCCTTCCATATCGGTGTGTTTCCCATTGTTCATAGGATTGTCGAATAGTACGGGCGCGGTCTTGAAGGGTTTGAAAGTCGGTCATCATCGGTGTCCTAATCTTGGTGATTCTATCGTCAAGATGATAGCTTAAATCTCCGCAAAAATACCTACGGAGTTCTAACGCTTCGTCTCTTCCGTTTGTCATGATGCGCGCGTATAATCCGCCTCATGTTGGGATTCACAGGGAGTCCCCTTTTTTGATTTATGGAGCGAAACCAAGAATGACTCAAACAATACAAGAAGGCGTGGTCGCCGCCATCGCCTACACATTGACAGTGGATAAAGAGATTATCGAAATCATTGATTCCAACGAACCCGTTGAATATCTACATGGCGCAGAGAACCTCGTCCCCGGATTAGAGAAAGCACTCGTCGGACGCAAAGCTGGCGATCAATTTACCGTCACCGTTTCGCCAGAAGAGGGCTATGGTGAATATAGCGATGACCTCATTGATGAAGTCTCAAAAGAGGATTTTGAGAACCCCGATGACATTGAAGTGGGTATGGAATTGGAACTGCTTGATGAGGATGATTACATCGAAGATGCAACCGTTCTCAAGGTGACAGATGACACCATCATACTCGACTTTAATCCCCCCCTCGCAGGCAAAACTTTGCATTATGCTGTGGAAGTGATTCACATCCGCGAAGCCACAGCCGATGAACATGACATGGGCTTCCCAGAGAGCCTGATGCAAGAACTCGTCGCCGCATTAGATGAGACTGAACTCAACGACTAGCCAGCCATCAGACAGGGGCGGATTCCAAAACCGCCCTTTCATTTAGTAGATTTCTTACGTGGGCTTCCGTCCCAATCCCCAGTAGATGGTGATCAAAATCCCCGCAAAGATGAGCAGTGGAATCGTAGAGGTCGTTGCATCAAACCAGCCGACGAAGTCCACCTCAGCAATGACCGCATCATAACCATGATTCAGTGCATGGAGCAGACTGATAAATGCCCCCAGCCCGATGATGTTGCGATACCGCTGTGGGTCGCGCCATGCGACGAAAAAGACCAATCCGATAAAGCCAGCGAAGATACCCGCATCGCCCAAGAAGTGACGATTATAAGGCGGGAACTTGGCGAGGTTGTCATAGAACCATTCGGGAGCGAAGAGCAAACCTAACCCCGAACCGACATAGAAAACCCCACTCAGAAACAGCACCACTTTCGATGCACGAAGAAAATCCTTACTCATGCGCTTGCCTTTCTACACGGTCACTGTGGCGGGTTGCGCTTGACCGTACCGCTTCGCCAGCCATTCCTCAAACGTGATTTGCCCAAAGGGATTCTCTGGCACGGTATTGCGTCCTTCGCGGAAGGCTTGTGCTGTTTGACCGGGCAAGGGTAATCTCACAACAGGTCGGTGCATCCCCCGCGCTTGTTTCCACGCATCCACCAACTCGCGTCCGGTTCGTACAGCAGGTCCACCAATATCAGGCACTCGTCCCGATGCGCCTTTCTGCACCCATTCCACAATATGGTCAGCGACTTCGATTTCATCAATCGGTTGCACACGGAAGTCCGTCGGAACCGGGAGAATCGGGAAATACTTGAACAAACCGAAAAACATATCCACCAAACTGTGGAACTGAGTCGCCCGTAAAATCGTGTGTGGAATGCCAGAAGCTTCGATGTCTTGCTCAGCTTGATATTTGGCTTTGTAGTAGGCAAAGGGAATTTTATCCACGCCCACAATTGAAATGTAATGCAGATGGTCAATCGGTTTGCCTTGCATCGCTTTCAACAAATTCTGTGTCCCAACGACATCCGATTGTTGCGGTTTGGCGGCATTGCTCGCGGCATGGACAACCATATCCACACCATCCAAAGCCTTCTCGATTCCCACGCCGGTTTCCAAGCTCATCGTCGCCCATTCAACATCCTGCGATGCCTTCGTGGGACGTTCTCGACGGCTTGATATGCGTACCGTGTATCCTGCCGATTGAAAACGTGGCACGAGCAACCGACCCAATCCTCCGCGCCCGCCTGTGATTAAAATACGTGTCATGATGCTACTCCTTTTGTAGATAACAGATTTCAATGATTAGATTTCAAATGCCCCAACTTATCGGGATTACGCACTGCGGTGATGTTCTGAATTCGCCCATCCATAACCTCTAAAGCAATGATAGAATCAATGTCCTCTCCATCCATCAGGACCACAGCCGCCCGCCCATTCATCTGTCGAATTTGGGTAAAGAGATTGGGTGGTGGATTTTTCGCTAGCCCAATAAAGAACTTCGCCACGGCATCGGGTCCCAACAAGGGACGGGTCGCCGCCGTCTTTTTGCCACCCCCATCCGAAGTCGAAACGACATCCTCTGCCAGTAAAGACTTTAAGCCCTCCAAATCCCCACTCTGTACTGCTGTCATGAATTGCAACAACATCTGCTCATGCGCTTCCGGTTCAGCTTGGAAGCGCGGACGTTTGGCGACGATGTGTTGCTTAGCATGACGAAAGGCTTGCCGACAATTCGCCTCGGACTTGTTCACCATCTGCGCGATTTCTTTATAGGAATAATCAAAGACTTCACGTAATAAAAAGACCGCCCGTTCAATCGGTGATAGACTTTCCAGCAACAACAAAAACGCCATCGAGAGGGATTCTGTCTCTGTGAACTTATCCACCGGATTCGAGGCTTGGGGTTGATTCTCCGTCAAAATAGGCTCTGGTAGCCACGGACCAATATAAGTCTCTCGTTGGACTTTGGCGGATTTCAGATGGTCCAGCGAGAGACGAGTGACAATGGTTCGTAGGTAGGCTTGTGGAGAGTCAATTGTATCCGGGTCGGCACGTTGATAGCGCAAGAAAGCATCCTGTACGATGTCCTCTGCTTCCATCACACTGCCCACCATCCGGTAAGCAATGCCAAATAACATCCCGCGATACTGTTCAAATGTGTCGGACATACCAGCCCCCTTTCGTCTCACCAAATCACAGAATTATTCTGCCTTTATATACTATAGACGATTGGGACCCACGCTTTGTGAAACGGGGAAGGAAAAAGTGTAGAGATGAGCTATTTATTAGTTGAGTGACAGGAAATTAAAATACTTCAAGATTGATGTTTATGCTTAAAATATTGTCTGAGAATTTTCACCAAGCCCACACTCTTTTTACTGTCTTTAAGAATAGAGGTGTAAAATATGTCGCGTGGCGGTGGAGATAAGGTCTCGAACTCATCGTTTTTAAGCATAGTTATGCTGGAAATAACATTGTTCGACATATGCAATAAATCATGCACCATTGTGCCAATAAATTCCTTTTCTGGAAATTGGAGCCAATAATCCATTGCTTTTTCAGGATCGCATAAATCGTCTTTAGTGAGTCCCATCTTTTTATAATCTGGGAATTTCCAGTTGGAGTCATTGTCTGAGGACATCGGTTACTTTTATCTACATGCGTCTGAATGACAAATACCTCTCTCAAACATCAATCATGCAGGGGCATACAACTGTACGCCCTTACCAAGTTCATGACAAGGATTACTTTTCTTTGAGGAGATTACGGCACGGTAAAGGTAATATCCACGGGTTGTTGGGCAAAACCACTCCCACGTACCAAGCCCAAGCGCAGGGTATACACACCCGATTGCAAGCCGGTTGCGTGCAGAGTCTCTAACTGTCCATTGTTCACGCTGTTATAGTGTGCCTCGCCCAAAGGAGTCCAATCCGGGAATTGTCCGCCGATGATGAAGAAATGATAGAAGTCTGCCTGTGAGGGGTCGAACTGAACCGTCCCAATAATGGGTATCGTATCACTAAT
>JANQRM010000318.1 GCA_028284565.1 Anaerolineae bacterium
CCTTGGCATAAGCTCCCATTTGACAGCTGGTATCCAGTAGCAAATGCCCAGCCGTGACTTCGATACCAAACTCAATATCGGGATACATTTCACGGGCGCGTAAGGTGGCTTCCATCGCCTCAATCGACGTGATATGCAAGATATTAACCTGTTTCAAGCCAGCTTCGTGGGCTAATGCGCCGACAATTTGGATGGCAACAGACTCACTATGAGGTGGACGTGCCGCGCTGTAGGCTTCGAGTCCGTCTAATTTGCCTTCGTGGCGGATTTTAGTTTCGTAAGCTCGGAGAATTTCTGGCGTTTCGCAATGCCAGCTAACTTGAATATAGGGGGCTAAATCGGGATAGGCTTCTTGCAGGCGCGCCGCTTCTCGACAGATGAAATCGAAGTGCGCGAGGTCATAATGGTCACCTTCCTCCAGCATCAGCCATTTAGATTGGGTATCCGATTTGCCGTGAAGTCCATGTAAGCCATAGAACATGAAGACTTCGCCGAAATTGGGTGCGCCCCATTGGGTCACCAAATCCTCCATCTCGCCAACTTGCGCGCCCGTGATGGGAGAGACATGATAGGCATAGTCAATGTAGTAACGCCCATCAGATTGTTTGAGAAGTTCAGGGAAGAAGTTGGCAATCGAACCACCCATATTGAGGTATAAGCTCCCGGTTCGGACATAAGGAATGATGGTTGTCACACCTCCTTGCGCGGCGGCGGCGGATTCAGTTGGCGCATCGTCGTAGGGTGGCACATAGATTCCAACATGCGTATGCGGGTCAATTGCGCCGGGCATCCCCAACAACCCCTGACCATCGTAACTTTCATGCGCCTCATCGACTGCAATATTGGGTGCGATGCTACGAAATTTGCCATCTTTAATGCCAATGTCCATCGTATCAATGTTCGTCTGATTGGGGCGTACAACACGGACATTTTTGACAACTAAATCATAGATTTTAGACACAGTTGACTCCTACTGTTGGAAAAAATAGATTAAGCGTTGATACCACTCACAGCGCGCATGTTGTAAATATGATATTCAAAGCGATCTCCGCGATAGAATCCCATAAAGTATTCAATTGGCACTTTATCGGGTGAATAGACGGTTCGAGTGACCTTTAAGAGGGCATCTCCCATTTCAATATCGAGGAGATTGGCAAGACGTTGGGTGGCAGGCAATGCCTCTAAAGTTCGGTCAGCAACGCAATCTTGTAGCATGGTTAAGCCATTCAAGTAGCGTAATGAACCCCCTTCAGTATAGGCTGTCCCATTGATGCCGTCTGTAAAATTGGGGGATACATAGGCGCAGTGATAGCCAATGGGTGTTTCGCTTGCAAGGCGTAGGCGTTCCAGTTGGAAGATTTTTTCATCCTGCGCGACTTGCAAGGCTTCATAAATGGATTTATCAGGTTGAACCCATTGCGCAGAGAGTAATTTCCAGCCGGCTGTCAAACCCTGCATGGTCATGTTGTCGGCGAGATTGGGATAGGCTTCTGGACTGTGACTCAATTTAGGTTTGGTGACGAATGTACCACGTCCACGTTGGCGGGTAATAAGACCTGCTTCTTCCAATTCACTCAAGGCTTGGCGGACGGTGGTTCGGCTGACCGCATAGGTATCTTGTATTTGCTGTTCGGTGGGGAAGGCATCACCGGGTACTAACTCATTGTTCTCAAACTTCGCCAGCAAGAGTTGTTTGAGCTGGAAATATAGGGGGATGGGCGAATTGCGGTCAATAATCATCCAATTGTTTCCTGATACATCCTATTGTCATGACTATATATCTTATTGGCAGTTTTCGCCACAATTTGTATTGTCCATCCCGAATCTAAGCAAGCCAAACAGGTATTTTTTGCGAAAATTCACAACAAATTCAGAAAAATTTGCGAACTATTTGTATTTGTATCTTAAAAGTGCTATATTCGTGACATTAAAGTTTTTAGTTCCAAAACTGACTGATGAGCAATCCCCTTTGCCAAACGATTTTAATTGACATTGATATAACGAATGCGTATCACCAATTATCTAATCCTCAAACATATGGGCCATCCTGATGACTCTTGAGCGCGATACAGGTGACTGGTCATTTGACACAGACGTGGTCATCGTGGGCGGTGGGGGATGTGGCTTAACAGCAGGGGTTGCTTCAGGGCAAGCTGGCATTGAGGTCTTGGTTTTGGAAAAGCAAGCACGTCCACTGAGCAATACGCAACGTTCCTATGGCATGATACCTGCGGGCGGTACACGCTTACAACAGGCGGCTGGAATCATCGAAACCCCAGATGATTTCGTGCACGACATTCTAAATAAGAACCATCATGAAGGCGATGCGGAGATCACTTTGCATCTTGCCACTGCCATCGTCGAGGTGGTTCATTGGCTGATAGATGACATTGGAGCCGACCTACACTTTGTGAATGATTTTACTTATCCGGGACATTCAACTTACCGAATGCATGCCCCGCCGAATCGGAGTGGCGCGGAATTATACGAGGCATTGCGGAATAAATTGCATGGCATGTCGAATGTCGATGTCATTCACTATGCGCCTGTCACGAGTTTGATTGTTGATGATATGGGCGGTGTAAAGGGTGTAGTTGTCCAGCGTGGAGCAACGGTTGAGCGTGTCAAAGCGAAGAAAGTTATTCTGGCATCGAATGGCTTTGGCGGGAACGAAGCAATGATTCAACAATATATCCCGGCTATGCAAGATGCGCTTTATCTGGGCGGAGAGGGTAACACAGGCGAAGGGATTCTGTGGGGCATTGAGCTGGGTGCAGAAACGGCGTATATGGATGCCTATCAAGCGCATGGTTCGGTGGCAATTCCCTACAATATTCTGGTAACCTATGCGATGGTTACTGAAGGAGGCATCCAAGTCAATCTGAATGGCGAGCGTTTTGGCACAGAGCAACAAGGGTATAGTGAACGTGCGCTCGAAGTCTTGGAACAACCAGATGGCTTGGCATGGATGATTTTCCCAGAGACTCTACATCATCTGGGCTTGACCTTTGAAGAGTATCGTAATGCCCATGATGCAGGCGCAATCAAAGTTGCACCCTCAATCAAAGCCTTAGCCGAACAAATTAAAATTGATGACGAAACTCTCCAACATA
>JANQRM010000329.1 GCA_028284565.1 Anaerolineae bacterium
CAATAGCCAATTCGTCAATTGGGAAAATCCTGCAATGAATCTTGACTTTGGTCGTCCAGTTGCTGGTATGGAAAGCCCTTGGTATGGTGCACAATTCCACTTCGTCTATGACTCTGCCCGCATGAGTGAAGAAGACCTTCCGCGTAGCTTTGCCGAGTTATCCGAATGGATCGAAGCTAATCCGGGACGCTTCACCTACATCGCACCGGGTCCGGGCGCATTCCAGGGGACACGTTTTGTCAAAAGCCTCCTCTTTGAACTCAGTGGTGGGCAAGAACAATGGGTCGGTGATTTTGACCAAGAACTCTATGATGAACACGCACCCGCGCTCTGGGAAATGCTCAATAGTTGGGAAGAAAATCTCTGGCGTGGTGGCGAAACCTACCCAGCAGATATCAATGAATTAAATGAACTCTTCGCCAATGGGGAAATCGACTTCACAGTAACGCAACGCTTTGCTGGCGCAGGACCCGACATTGAAAATGGATTACTTCCACCTACAGCGCGTGCGTTTGCTTTTGATGACAACATGATTGGTGACTTCAACTACGTTGCCATTCCTTTCAATGCCCCTAACAAAGCCGCCGCAATGGTACTGGCAAATCTGATTATTCGCCCGGACCGTCAAGCTCTCCTCGTCGTGCCCGAAAATGGGGTTGGTGGCGGGATGTCCATTGATGTCACACGGGTTGAAGATGAAGCGATGGTTATGGCACTGGAAGAAGCCGCCGCCAATCTTGGTGAAGCCGCCGCTCCAGCCGCTGACTTAGCCAATTCACTCGTCTCGGACATCGTGGCTGAATATCAGACACTTATCGAAGCGGATTGGGAAGCCAACGTCTTGAACAACTAACTGATTAGCATACCAAGGTAGGGGCGTAGTGCTCATTTGTGTGCGTCCCTACTTCTTTATTTAGTAAAAAGGTTTATTACTATGACATGGGAACGCTGGCGCATCCCGATTATGCTTGCCCCAACTATGACTATTGTGGTGGCATTATTCCTTGGGGCATTGTTCTATGGCTTCATCCAAAGTCTCGGCTGGAATCCGCGGATTGGCGCAACAGACATTTCGCTTGATGCCTACATTAGTATCCTCACCTCAGAGCAACATTCCCGTATCTTCTGGGAAGGTCTCGCGCTCACACTTTGGGTGAGTTTTGCCAGTACCTTTATCTCAGCAACCTTGGCGATTATTTCCGCCCTTTTATTACGGCGCACCTTTATTGGCAAGCGCATCGCCAACTTTTTATTTCAACTAAACCTCCCCATCCCCCATGTCGTCGCCGCGATTGGTATTCTGTTCTTATTCTCACAAACAGGTTTACTCTCACGCTTTGGTGGAGAGATTGGCTTATTAAGTAGCCCCAGTGATTTTCCCATTATTGTCAAAGACAAAGCGGGCATCGGCATCATCTTATCGTTTGTCTGGAAGGAAACACCATTTCTGGGGGTCATCGTCCTTGCCATTTTACAATCACTCGGCGAGTCATATGAAGAACTTGCCCGCAGTTTAGGGGCGAATGCTTGGCAACGCTTCCGTTACGTGATTTTGCCCCTCATTATCCCCGGTTTGCTCTCTGGCTCAGTCATCGTCTTCGCCTTCACCTTTGGCTCATTTGAAGTCCCTGCGGTGTTGGGGGTACGCTCTCCACGTATGTTATCTGTAACAACAGTTCGCTTTTTTCAAGACCGCGATCTCAATGCCCGCACGGAAGGCATGGCAATCAGCATGATTATCGCCATTATTGTGTTATTGCTGGTTGCTATCTATCAGTGGTCAACTCGTCGTGCCATTCGTCAGGACTAGCTTATGACTACTATTACATCCAGCCCTCCTGCAGACAATCAAGCCCGCAAAACCTTGGCGAGAATACTACGTTATCTCTCTCTATTTTTCATTATTTTGTTTCTCGTCTCACCTCTCTTTGCTTTCTTCATGAATGCTTTTTCCTTTCGTTGGTTCTATCCACAATTCATCCCCAATGAATGGAGTATCCAAGCGTGGGAATCGATTTTTGCAGAAAACTTCAAACTCTGGGAAGCACTTGGCAATAGTATTCTCATTGCTGTTGTTGTCACGGTTGTCTCGATTATTATTGGCTTGCCAACTGCCCGCGCGATGGGGATGTATCAATTTCGAGGCAAACGCATCGTCGAATTTCTCATCCTTGCTCCTATCATTGTCCCCGGCGTATCGGTTAGCTTGGGCTTAAATATCAACTTCATCCGCTGGGGATTGTCTGGCACAGTACTCGGCGTAATGCTCGTCCACTTGGTTCCAGTCATGCCCTATGTAGTACTCACGCTATCTGGTGTCTTTGCCAACTATAATGCCGACTTTGAGGACCAAGCGCGAACATTAGGTGCATCGCCCATTGCCACTTTTCGCCATGTGACCTTACCCTCTATTTTCCCAGGGATCATGGTGGCGGGTTTGTTCGCCTTTCTCGTCTCTTGGGGACAATATATCCTAACCTTCTTAATCGGTGCTGGACAAGTAACAACCATGCCTATTCTGCTTCTTGTCACGGAAGCAGGCGGCAAGAAACCTGACCTCGCCGCCTTATCGCTAATCTTTATTGGTCCCGCGCTTCTCATTCTTATCCTGACCTCCCGTTATCTCTCCGGTAACAGTGCTATTGGCGGATTTGGAAAAATTTAGGACACTATAATGACACACGTAGTTCTCGATAAACTCACCAAAATCTACTCTGGCACAAAAGTCCCAGCCGTGGATGACTTTGCGCTTGATATTCCAACAGGCAAATTAATTGCCTTCCTTGGTCCCTCTGGCTGTGGCAAGACGACCACCCTCAAGATGATTGCGGGCTTAATCAACCCGACTAAAGGGCGTGTCACCTTCGATGGTGAAGATGTCCTCCCTATCCCACCTGAAAAACGGGGTGCGGTCATGGTCTTCCAGAACTACCTACTCTTCCCTTATATGTCAGTGGGCGATAATGTCGGCTTTGGTCTCAAAATGCGTGGGGTCGATAAGAAAGAAATTCGGCATAAAGTCCAAGAGATGTTGGAACTCGTCAAACTCCCACACATCGCAGATCGTCGCCCCAACCAACTTTCTGGTGGACAACAACAGCGTGTCGCACTGGCTCGTGCCTTAATCATCGAACCGCGCGTACTCTTGCTAGATGAACCCCTGAGTAACTTGGATGCTCACCTCCGTGATGAAATGCGTGAATTGATATTATCGATTCAACGCCAATTGGCTGTAACCACAATTTTCGTCACCCATGACCAAGAAGAAGCTGTCTTACTCGCCGATAAAATCGCACTCATATTTGATGGTGTCTTGCAACAATACGCCACACCGGATGAATTCTATCAACGTCCCATCTCAGAACGCGCCGCCCGTTTCTTCGGCGGAGTCAATTTTGTCCAAGCCTCGCGCAGTGGGAACCGTATCGAAAGCCCTATTGGTAATTTCGCCTTCAATGCCCAAAATAGCGCGGATGCTCCTGAAGGGGATGTCACGCTGACCGTCCGCCCTGAACAACTTCAAATCGGACCAGATGCGCCTCAAGCGGAGAATATAATTAAGGGTAAAGTACGCTCTCGTATTTATGTTGGCACGTACACCCGCTACAAAATCAGGATTGGCGATACCGAAGTGGAAGCGATACGAAATGCCGATTTACCCGGCGAAATCAATGAAGGAGATGAGATACCCGTCCATTTCCCGCCGGAAAGGATTTGGCTTGTCCCACGCAATGGCGCATGACGCACCTGCCCCACTCGACTACGGACAACGTCGCACGGTTGGCACGATTTGGCTGACCTATGCCTGCTCGTATCTCGGACGAGTCAATCTGAGTCCCGCCCTTCCCGCGATTGCACTCTCACTTGGCATCAGTCGTGGCGAAGTTGGTATCATCGGCACAGCCTTCTTCTGGTTGTATGCACTTGGACAAATCATCAATGGTGAACTTGGGTCACGTATTAGCCCACACAAAATCATCACACTCGGTCTCATCACCGTCATCACTGTGAATGCCCTCTTCGCTCTGCAAACGTCACTCTTCCTTATGTTGATTCTATGGGGGATTAACGGCTATGCCCATTCCGCCAGTTGGTCACCTATGATGGGCATCATCGCCTCGCGCCTCTCGCCGAAACAGGCAAAGCGTGTCTCCACCATCATGCCTTTTAGCTATCTCATCGGTACGGTGATAACATGGACGGTGGCAGGGGTTCTTGTGGGGACATTCGGCTGGTCATCAGCATTTATCTTGCCCGTAATTGTCTTGTCAGCCGTGCTAGTCTATTGGCGATATGCAGACATTGA
The DNA here is from genome assembly GCA_028284565.1 of Anaerolineae bacterium. Next base: position 4,307 of record JANQRM010000329.1, read on the forward strand.
CGCGCCCAAACGCAAAGTAAAAGTCAAAAACGATTTCAAGTTGGTTGATATTCTCAGCGAATGGCGGTCACTCTGGGCAATTCTCATTGTTGGGGCATTAATTGGTTTCATCAATGTTGGCGCAATCATCTGGCTACCCACATATGTCAATGACACCGGACTTTTCCCAGAAACACTTGTAGGAATGGTTGCCGCTATGATGCAAGTCTTAGCACTCTTCGCCATGGTCATCGCCCATAAAACTGTCGGACGCGCCAAAGGAGTTCTCGTCACCACAGCTGGTCTATTATCTATCACAGGTATTGCCTACCTCTTGAGTTTGTTGCTGCCACAAATCGGTCAACTCATCCTCGTCGCAGGTGGACTCGTCGGCATCAATGGTGCAGGTGGCTTACTCGTTAGTTCAATCCCTATCATTCTTGCATCAGAGGGACGGACTTCTGCTGTGACGGGAGCAGTCAACGCTCTTGCCAATATCGGTGGTGGCATCGCTGGCTTCACCATAGGCGCACTCGTTGAAGCCAGTAGCTGGAATGTTGCTTTTATGGTCTGGGGAATCTGTGCCTTTATTGCAGGCGGAATTCTCTGGCTCAATCGCACACAAGAACAGAATTCAATGCAGGTCGTTAATGCATGAGATTAATTCAGCGTATCAAGCAAAGAAACAAGCATTTGTAGGGGCGAGTCACGACTCGGCCGTTGAATGGCATTAAACCAACAACCAATAACTAACCACTAAAAACTTCAGGAACGAACATGCCCACTCCACCCCTTCACGGACTCAAAGTTATCGACCAAACGCAAGCCCTCGCCGGACCTTATTGTGCCATGATGCTCGGCGACATGGGCGCAGATGTCATCAAAATTGAACGCCCTGGCGTTGGCGACCAATCTCGTGCGTGGGCTCCGCCTTTCATAGGGGACCAGAGTTGCTACTATCTCGCTGTCAATCGCAACAAGCGCGGAATCGCTCTCAACATTCGTGCGGACGAAGGACGTGAGATTATCTATAAGCTGGTCAAAGATGCGGATGTCTTCATGACCAACCTTGCCACTACCGAATCGCTCATCAAATATGGCATCGACTATGACACCCTCAAAGCCATGAATCCGCGTCTCATCTATGCTTCTATCAGTGGTTATGGACGCACTGGACCGCGTGCAGGACAACCCGGTTACGATCTCGTTTCCCAAGCCGAGTCGGGCACGATGGCGCTCACTGGCGAACCGGATGGTGCACCCATGCGTTTCCCCACACCCATCGCCGATATGACCTGTGGCATGTTCACCCTCATTGGTATCCTCGCTGCTTTGAATGCCCGCCACACCACCGGAGAAGGACAATTCCTTGATAGCTCCTTACAAGAAGGACAAATTACTTGGCTCGAAAATTATGCTGGGGAATTCTTCGCAGATGATGCAGACCCGCCTCGTCGTGGCAACCGACATCCTCAAGTCGTCCCCTATGAAGCCGTACAAGGCTCGGATGGCGATTGGTTTATTCTGGGTGTTGGCTCAGATAACGTCTGGAAATCCTTCTGCACCTATCTTGGTCGCGATGATCTCTTAAATGATGAACGCTTTACCACCAATAGCAACCGCATTGACAATTATGATACCTTACTCCCCATTGTACGTGAGATTATCCACCAACGCACCACCGATGAATGGCTCACCGTCTTGCGTCAAGTCGGGGTACCTTGTGGACGTATCAACACCACCAAAGAAGCCCTCACCGACCCGCATATCATTGAGCGCGGCATGATTGTTGAACTTGACCATCCCGCCATCGGCTTGGTGAAATCCATCGCAACACCCGTCCACCTGTCGGATACTCCCCTTGTCTATCATCGGCATCCCCCGACATTGGGTGAACACACGGACGAAGTGTTAACTGAACTCGGCTATGACAACATCGCGAAACTCCGCGAGAAAGGCGTGATTAACTAATGGAAATTCCCAAATTCCCCTCTCTAACAACTGAACAACGACGACATCTACTCGAACCTCCTTCAAGGCCAATGCGAGTGATTATAGACACCGACACCCACAACGAGATTGACGATCAATTTGCGCTGGCATGGGCATTACTCTCGCAAGATCAACTTAATATCGAAGGAGTCTGTGCTGAACCCTATTCTTTCCAGTATCGGCTGGATGAACTGCGTCGTGCTTATGACACCCAACAAAATCCATCCCAAGCCACCGATGAAGACAAAGAAATCCTCGCGCGTTATCAAGGACAACTTGACCGTGTACTTGCTCTTGGCACAAATCCACACGACATCATCATGGATAATCCCGAAGAAGGGGTCGAGAAAAGCTATCACGAAATCATCAAGGTCTACGACAAGCTCGGAATCGATGCCACGGGCAAAGCCTTTCGCGGTTCACCTCGTTATCTAACATCCTATGACGAACCCGTCGAAAGCGAATCGTCTGAGTATATTATCGAGCGCGCCCTCGCCGGAAGCACCGACAACCCACTCTATATCGTTGGCATCGCTTGCGTCACCAACATCGCCTCTGCACTCCTTATGGCTCCTGAAATTATCGACAAGATCATTGTTACATGGACATCAGGCTACCCCACTAAAGTCAATCAAATCAACTATTCGTTCAATCTTGAACAAGACATGCTCGCTTCACAATTGCTCTTTTCTAGCGGTGTGCCAATGGTCTACCTCCCTGGCTTCCACATCGGTGCACAACTCCGCTTATCCCTACCAGAGATGGAAACTTATGTCAAAGGCAAAGGCGCAATCGGTAATTATCTGCATTATCTCTATCTCAACAACCCGCTCTACGAATACTTAGGAATAGGTGACCATTTTGGACGCACATGGATTATCTGGGATTTAATCAATATCGCATGGCTACTCAACCCCGCTTGGGTTCCCAGCGAGTTAATCCCCTCACCCACACTTGGCGATGATAGACGTTGGCATCATGACCAGCCCAACCCACACGTAATCCGTGAAGCCTATGGCATAGACCGTGATGCGATTTTCCGTGACTTCTTTAGGAAATTGGAACAAGCCCCATGACGCTCACCCTGCCCGATACTTACCTGCCACTTCATGCCGACGTAGAAGATTTTCTACAGAGAGAACACAAGCTCTACATCGGTGGCGAATGGGTTGCTCCACGCAATGGCAAGACCTTCACAACTTATGACCCCTCCATCGGACGCGCACTTGCCGATGTTCCGGCTGGCGATAGTGATGACATTGATCGTGTAGTCGATTCAGCCCGTAAAGCATTTGATGAAGGGGATTGGCGCAACAAACTCACCCCCGCAGACAGAAGCCGACTCATCTGGCGACTCGCTGATTTAATCGAAGAACGCACTGAAATTCTGGCACAACTCGATTCCCTCGATAACGGCAAGCCCCTATCGACTACCCGCGTCTCCGATGTCCCTCTCTCTGCCGACCACTTCCGCTATTATGCTGGCTACCCGACCAAAATCGAAGGCTCGACGATTCCCGTCAACACACCCAATATGTTCAATTACACCGTCCGCGAACCTGTGGGAGTCTGTGGTCTCATCACACCGTGGAACTACCCTTTGTTGATGGCATCATGGAAAATCGCACCCGCTCTCGCCGCCGGTAATTGCATCATACTCAAGCCAGCCGAACAAACCCCCCTCAGCGCACTCTATCTGGCACAATTATTCGAAGAAGCAGGATTCCCCCCCGGCGTATTTAATGTCATTACAGGCGATGGTGAATCCGCAGGCGCACCCCTCACCGCCCATCCACGTGTCAACAAAATCGGCTTTACCGGCAGTGTCG
>JANQRM010000356.1 GCA_028284565.1 Anaerolineae bacterium
AACTGCAATTGCGAATGCCCGCGCATGGTCGGATGCACAAAATAGACATACTTCCCGACATACTGACGGCTGGTGATTTGCGTGACTTCTACATCAGGATGGCGATGCAAGAGACGTAACAATTCCCCGCCTGTATAACCACTTCCCCCGACGATCCCGACCCGTGTCATACACGCACCTCAACTTGTTCTAGTACATACCGCACGACCTCAGCCGGAATATCCACACCCGTTGGCGCACTGCTATTGCGGAATTCCATCGTGTGATTAATCTCATTCACGAGCAATTGACCATCCGCATCTTCCAGCAAATCAATCGCCAAAATACCACCTCCAACTGCCTCAGCAGACCGCAGACACAAGTCATTCATTTCGGGTGTCACAGGACAATTACTCGCTTGTCCTCCACGCCCTGTATTCGTAATCCAATGCTCCGATTTCCGATAAATCGCGCAAACCGTCCGATTACCCACCACAAATGACCGAATATCGCGGCCCGGTTTCTCGACATATTCCTGCACGTAATAAATTTGATGCTGATAATTCCCCAAGGTCTGCCGATGCTCCAAAATCGCTTCAGCACTATCAGGATTATGCACCCGCGCCAGCAAACGTCCCCATGAACCAGTCACAGGTTTCAACACCGCCGGATAGCCTATCTCTTCAATCGCATTCATTGTCCGCTCTGGGGTAAATGCCAGATGGGTTGTCGGTTGTGGGATGTTCTCTTGTGCCAACGCCAAGCTCGTCAGCAATTTATCGCCACATACCGAAGCCGTTTCATAGGTATTCAGCGTCCGCACACCCCAACGATTCAATATCGCCAAAGCATATAATCCGCGTGATGTACTCACACAACGTTCCAGCACCAAGTCATAATCCGACCATGCCACACCAGATGGCGCAAGTTGTTCAGCTCCCCGTGTCACGTCAAAATGCAAATCACGGTCTAGCAGAATATCCGGCTCAACCCCGGCTTCACGAAAGGCATTCACCAGCAATTTCTCTTCGACTCGCAGATGGGTAACGAGAAAGGCAATCCGCATTATTCGCCCCAATCCTCTTCAACTTCTGGCGCAAGGTCGAGTTCAAGCGGATTCAATGAGATGATTTCCAACTCTGCACCACAATCCGGGCAAGACACCAACTCGTTCTCCATCACATCTGACGGAATCGGCACCTCTGCATAGCATTCTGGGCATAAAGGGGTATTGGTACTCATGTTGTTCTCCTAATTTGTTTGATATTCAATTTACCGCGGTAAAAGAGTAGCTATTCACTTTGAGTAACTGACTCCTCCCTGAGAATCGGGGAGGGCTGGGGATTTTTTAAGTTCCACTCCCAACAAAAAACCGCCACCCAGAGCGTTCCAGATGGCGGTTGTGATGAGCATCAATTTGCCAGCACACTTATCCAGAACGCGAGTTCGGCTTCATCTTCTTACAGCTTTTCTTTGTGATACTGTTGGTCATAGTCATCCCGTTACTCCTAAAAACGAAAAACCACCTCGGTGGGCGGTCTCGTTTGTAATGATTGTCTGCTCATCCGAGCAAGCCAAAACGCCCACACCTTAAGGTTGGTTCGTCTTCTTGGCTTTTTTGGTGAACATGACAGAGGACATAAATCTCTCTCAAGAAGTTTTTTAAGACCGCGACATCATATCAAGAATGCCACAAAAGCCTCAATGGGCAATTTTTACAAAATTAACTATCACATTTGTACAAAACTATAAAATTCAATGGACCTTAGTTGCAAAGCACCTCTCGGTGGTTCAAATTTTTTCTTTACAACTTATCACCTGAATCAAAAACGGACAAATCTCACCGACTCATCCGTTTCTCAAATCACAAAATTTTGTTGATTGAACTAATTCAAATTCAACACCATCAATCGCAATTCGGTCATTTCTTCCATCGTATACTTCACACCCTCACGACCAAATCCCGACTCCTTAATCCCACCATAGGGCATATGATCCACACGGAATGTCGAAACACTGTTGACCTGCAACCCACCAACCTCAATCCGATTCCACGCATCCATAATCCTCTTCATATCATTCGTAAACACACCCGCTTGCAAGCCATATGGCGTATCATTAATCATCGCCACCGCATCATCCCATGTCTGATAAGGTGTCAATGTCACCACTGGCGCAAAAATCTCTTCACAACGCACCTTCATATCATCGGTTGTTTCCGTCATCACCGTTGGATAAAACATTGCCCCTTCACGTTGATTACCATACAACACATTCGCACCCGCACTCACCGCATCAGCCACCCATGATTCTGCTCGTTCTGCATCCTCCAGCGTAATCATTGGACCCACATCGACATCCGCATCTCTCGGATCACCAACAACGAGTTGTTTTGTGCCTTCGATGAAACGGTCAGCAAATTCCTCAAACACATCATGCTGAATCAACATCCCTTGTACCGAAATGCAATTCTGCCCCGCATTAGTATAGCCACCTGCAACCGACTGAGCCACTGCAATTTCCAAATCCGCATCCTTATGTACGATCACACCCGCATTACCGCCAAGTTCCAACGCCACCCGTTTATTTCCAGCCAGCTTCTTCAACATCCAGCCAACTCTTGCACTGCCTGTAAAGCTCAACATGGCAATTCTTGGGTCTTCTACCATTTTACCAGTCTGCTGTCCCCAAGCATTCAACATGCTATAGGCTTCGGGTGGATAACCCGCTTCCAACACCAACTCCGACAAAATCACAGAGGATAAGGGTGTCTTTTCCGCAGGCTTCAGAATAATTGCATTCCCACTCGCAATCGCGGGACCTATCTTATGACACGCTAGATTCAGTGGATAATTAAACGGTGTAATGCCTAGCACAATCCCAATTGGCAACCGCTTAGTAAAACCTTGCCGATTCACCCCAGCCGATGTCCAATCAATATCAAACACCTCGCCTTCCATTCGACGCGCCTCTTCCGCAGAGACCTTAATCGTCTGCAATGCCCGTGTTGTCTCGCCCACTGCCACCTTGCGATTTTTGCCCCCTTCCATAATCATCGCATTAGCAAGATCATCAAAGCGTTCCTTCATCAACCGATGAAGGTTCTCAAGAATTTCTGTTCGCTTATAACTTGGCAATTGACGTGTGATTTCAAAGCCCTTCTGTGCCTTGACAATCGCATCTTCCATATCCTGCTCACTTGCCATATAAACTGACCCAGAAACTGAGCCGTCATATGGGAAAATCACATCCAATGTTTCATTCGTTTCACGCCATTCACCACCAACCAAAATCTTTTCTGGCATCGTAAAAACTCCTCAAATAAACCAATTCAATCGACCTCAAGATGATAACACACGAGCCTGAATCTATCCCGCGTCAATCACGAAAATCTGCAAAAGTTTTAATGTCTCGACCTCGTGCCAAAATCATATCAATCAATTGTTCCCATGCTGATAACATCTCCCGATTACCCCCGACCAATCATAGAAAAACGTCCAATAATGATTAGTCAAAACAAGTAGAGGCTCATCATCCAGCCGTTTTAAAGATGTCTCCAATATCGTTTCTGGATTCTCCCGATGCGTCCACAAATATTCATCACAAGTGAAGATGTTTTGTTGCCCAATCTGATATTGTCGATAACTTGTCACATCCTCAATCAAATGCTTCACACTCTCCGACTTCGTACTCAAATCATAGCCAGCATTCAGCACTTTCCCAACAGCAATCTCAGATAGTTGGTCATAGGGTGCAATAAACGTGGTGATATTTGCCTGTGGAAATGTCGCTTCCAACAGCTGTTGCCCATCAGACAATTTCTGTGTAATCTTTGCTTCATCCTCAGAATGAAACTCAAAGAAACCATGACAATATCCATGCAAACAAATCTCAACCAATCCCTGACGCACTAAGTCATTAAGAAACACACAGAGTTCTTGATTTTCGGTGATTGAAAAGTTTGTGTCTTGTCCACGATAGGCAATGGCAATGCTGGGGTCAATCGGCTGCCCTTCACGATACGCTACTCGCGCATTCCCGTTCTGTGCCGGAATCACCGCCAAGCAAACCGGATGATTCGCTTCCCACAATCTGCCATAAATTTGCTCTAATTGCTTCGGGTGAGTAAAGAAACTAATATCATCATCACGGATAATCACTGTCATGAGTTTTAGAGAATGTATTTTGGTGAATTCAGCGTGTCGCCATCGGTCACAATCGTATAATCCAAATCACGAATATGCGTCACTGGATAATCATCCCCAGGTTGACCCAGCAATGCCAAACGCAACACCGTATTCGCCCAATCAAAATCCGTCCCATTCCGACAATACAACCGTATTTTTCGGGATGACAATATCTCCTTCATACCCAAGGTATAGGCATAGCGTGGAAAGCCTTCCAAATTTCCTCCAACTTGCGCCCGAATTGCATTAATCGTCACCGTGAAATCATTCAACCGTACTTTCCGAACAGTCGAAAATTTCACCCCAGCTTCCGGCTCATTAAATGCCACATGCCCATGTATGCCTATGCCACCGTAGCAAGTGTCAATCCCACCGACATCAGCGATCGTCTGTGCTAAAGTATCAACATTTTCCTCATTCGGAAAAAAGACTTGCGCTCGGTTCAAACCCACTTCATTCGATAGCTTCCCCAAAAACAAATCCTCAGCTATCCACCGAAAACTCAAGGGATGACTCGCATCAAATACTTTGCCAAACTCAGTACAATACTCATCCATGAAGAAGATCCAGCAATCTGCTAGCGAAATATGATCTCGATGAATCCGCTCCACGAGATACTCATACTGTCCCGTCGGACCCACAGGCAAAATCAGTCGTGTCGGTTGATCAGCTCGATTATTTGCCTGTATCTCATCAGCAATATCATCCGCCATCCGTCGATGGAGGGAATCCAAATCCGCGCATACAACCAGACGCTCGCCTGCCAATTCTCGTACCTCATCTGGAGACATCCGCAAAAGCTGACAAATCTCCTCTGCCCGACTAACCATATCTAACCCTGTTGCAGACGTGAAATCTCTTCGCTGATATTGATAAGCTCATTCTTGATACGGTCAATCTCTTCAGCTTGAGTCATTTTGTCAGGATTGTCATTCGATGTTCTAGCGTAGGCTTCCTCCCACGTATCCAGACGTTCATACAGTTGTTGCTGTTTGGTTTTCAGGTCATTTAACCGACGAATCGTCTTCGCATCAATTTTGGTCGCTGTCACTTCCTCAACACTGGGATCATCCGAATGCTCAGGCACAATCCGCGTCCGATTCGGATCATTATCCACTTTGATACTGGCATCATAAATACGGGTCAGTTCTTCGTTGGGTAACTTGCCTTTGCGAATCACAACATCCACGCGACGCAGGTTCGTATTGCGATTATCCCGAATATACAATGCTATCTGGTTCACCATACTTGTCATGCAAGTTTCAAAATTCAAGCCACCAGTTCCGGCTCCAAAAGCAGGCATCCCAATCGTTCGCGCATTCAGCAAATCTGCTAATTCCAAGCAATTATTCACCAAATCCCGAATAATGCCCTCATCAGGATAGATAATACCCTCGTCGCCACCCTGAAAAGCCATCGTGATGCCATGAAAAATATACTTTGCGGTCAAATCACCTGACGAAGTAATCCCCACGCCACTAATCGGCAAGGGTGTCAATTTACGCGCTTCGTTACGGATAAATTCTTCACCTGCCGCAATCGCAATCGCCTTCGATACACCACGACGCATATTTAGCACATTGTCATCTGAACTGACCAGCACCTCCGCTGGAAACATCGCCAAATCGCCAATGACAATCCGCACCCGTGTATTATTGATTTTCCCATTCACGAACTATTCGCTCCTTTATCCTTACTCTTTCGCCCATGATTTAGCACGTTCAACCGCCCGTTGCCAACCTGCATACAACGCCTCACGCTCATTCATGGACATCTTCGGTTCAAAGGTATGTTCCACTGCCCACTGACGCGCAATCTCCTCTTGTGATGACCAGAAATCCACCGCCAAGCCTGCTAGATATGCTGACCCCAATGCCGTCGTCTCAGTCACTGCTGGACGTTGCACTGGAACACCTAAAATGTCCGCTTGGAATTGCATCAGGAAGTCATTCGCCACTGCACCACCATCCACTTTGAGAGCCTCCAACTCCAAACCTGAATCAGCGCGCATCGCATCCACCACATCTCTTGACTGATAGGCAATCGACTCTAAGGTTGCACGGACAATATGCGCCCGACCACTGCCTCGTGTCAAGCCAACAATCGTTCCACGCGCATACTGATCCCAATACGGCGCGCCCAATCCCGCAAATGCTGGAACCAAATACACGCCATCTGAACTCTCGACACTTCTCGCAATGGCTTCCGTTTCACTCGCATCACTGACCAGTTTCAACTCATCCCGCAACCACTGCACCGCCGCACCTGCAATGAAGATACTACCCTCCAGTGCATACTGCATCGCTTCATCGCCCACTTGCCATGCAATCGTCGTCAGCAGATTATTCTTCGATGTCGCCGCTTCTGTGCCTGTGTTCATGAGCATGAAACAACCCGTGCCATAGGTATTCTTCGCCAAGCCGGGTTCATAACAGGCTTGCCCAAAAGATGCCGCTTGTTGGTCACCTGCGATGCCTGCAATCGGAATCGGCTTCCCAAACCACTCCGCATCCGTCTCACCATACACTTGACTACTCGGCACAACCGTTGGCAACAAGGATTTGGGGATATTCAATCGCGCCAGAATCTCATCTGCCCATTGCCGTTGATGAATATCAAAGAGCAAGGTCCGTGCCGCATTGCTGACATCTGTGATATGCAAGCGTCCACCTGTCAATTTCCAAATGAGGAAACAATCCACCGTCCCAAATGCTAATTGTCCAGCTTCCGCTTTTTCTCGCGCACCCTCGACATTATCGAGTAACCATGCCAACTTCGTTCCAGAAAAATAAGCATCCGTTACCAAGCCAGTCTTTTCCAGAATCGTCTTATCAAAGCCCTCAGCTTTTAAGGTGTCACAAAAGTTCGAAGTCCGTCGATCTTGCCACACAATCGCATTATGAATCGGTTCGCCGGTTTCTCTGTCCCAGATAATCGTCGTCTCACGTTGATTCGTAATCCCAATCGCCGCGATGCTATCCACATTATCCACCACATCCTGCGCGACCTTAATTTGCGTCTGCCAGATTTCATTAGGATTATGTTCCACCCAGCCGGGCTTTGGATAAATCTGTGGGAATTCTTGCTGAGAAGTTTTGACAACCCGTCCATCATGATTAAACAGAATCGCCCGCGACGAAGTCGTGCCTTGATCCAACGCCAAAATCAGTTCCGACATACAAAAATATCCTTGTGTAAAAATGACTAGTCATGAATAACTTGAGTTTAATCGCTTTAGGGATGGGATGCAAAAGCCTTAAGCCAAATTAATTCGCAAACCATGTGTATAGGATTCATCTAGCAAACCCGCTTTTGATTGGTCACTTTTATGCAGAGTGATTTCATAGGGCGCATTTGGACGGAGGTGCAAATGCCGTTCCATCTCCGCATCCATCGGCACACGAATCCGCACGCGAGTCTCACCCAACAAGAAACATTCTGTGCCTTCTTCATCCACCTGTGGCTCAACATTCAGCAATGTCTGATAGCGCGCAATACCTGTATGCAACTCATCCACAAGAAACAACACCTCCGCAATGCCCGTCACACCATTCGGATGAGTCACCTTGCCATCTGTCATTGGCACACGCAATTCACGCGGAGTTTCGTCTTCAATCAACAAGGGCAAATGATTGTCAACAAATGCCAACTTCCAACGCAATAATTCCCCATCAGGACGCGCCCGACTCCCCGCTTGCACATCACTCACCGACACACCTCGTTCTCGCAAGGACGCAGCATCCGTATCTAAATCACCTGATAGCAAGGCATACCCAATCGGACCTTCTTCCTCCACAAACAAAGTGGCAAAATCCAGCGCATCATTGGATGGTGACTCGCCCGTCAATGCCATCAACTCCAGATAACTGCCATCGGCAAAGTTCATCAGCGTGTTATGTGTCGTCCCCGCCGCATGTCGTCCCCCATAATAGACCGTGAAGCCCAATTCACGGAAATGTGCTGTCGCCAATTCCAAATCATCGACTGTCAAGATGAGATGGTCGAATCGAAAGCTATCACCAGACATATTTAGAAGATTTCATCTTGATGCTGTTGGATAAACGTCTCCACCTCTTGACGAGCGGGCATACTCTCCGACGCACCCTTACGTGTTACCGCCAGCGCACCTGTCGCATTAGCAAACACCATCGCATCGTGCAACGACTTCCCTTCTGCAAGACCAACTGCCAAGCCCGCGTTAAAGGCATCACCACCACCGACAGCATCCACCGCCTTCACCATAAACGCCGACACACTCCCTTCGCTTTCATCCTTCTTCACCCACAGCGACCCAAATGCCCCCAAGGTCACAATCGCCGTCTGTGTTTTATTGATTAACAAATGCTGGGCGATATTCTTCGCTGTTTCGCCGTGGTGTCCTGTCAGTTTCTCGGCTTCTGTTTCATTCGGTGTGATATAGTCCACGACATTCATCAGCTGTTCGGGTAACTTGCCAGTTGCAGGCGCAGGATTCAAAATCGTTTTCACCCCATTGTCATGAGCTAGCTTCAGCGCATAGTAGACTGTCTCTTGAGGTACTTCCAATTGCGTTAGCAAAACATCCGCTTGAGCAATGACATCTTTTGCTTTGTCGATATGCTCTGGCTTAAGATGAGCATTCGCACCCGATGCCACCGCAATCATGTCTTCGCCCGAATCTTCCACAAATATGGAAGCAACACCTGTTCCATGATTGGGGTCTTTCACAACAAAATCCGTGTTGATGTTATCCCGTTCCCACACACGATGCGCCATCTGAGCAAATTGGTCATTCCCAATGCTACAGATAAACGTCGTCTCTGCACCCAGCCGCGCGACTCCAACGGCTTGATTTGAGCCTTTCCCACCCGGACCTGTGACAAAGCGATGCCCCACCACCGTTTCCCCCATCTGTGGTAATTCCGGCATATACATGACCAAGTCCGTATTAAAACTCCCCACAACAACAATTTTGGGTGGCATGTTGATTCCTCTCCATAACCCGCGAACCGTGCCACCAGTATAGAAAGTTTCTGACACTCTAGCAAAGGAAGATGACTACAAGAACAACAATCCTGTCCCAGCAAACGCCAATATAGTCCCTAAGATCGCGCGTTTGGTTATCGTCTCTCTAAAGACGAAGTAACCTACCGGAAGCAAGAATATTGGCGTGAGACTCATCAAGGTCGATGCCACCCCCACCGGCGCACGTTGCACCGCCACCAATGATAACCACACCCCCAACACTGGACCTGTCACTGTGCCAATAGACATAAATTTCAATGCGCGTGGATTGGCTTTGAGTTTGACATATCCCACCATCACCTGACCCTGCATCGCTGTCCATATCCATATCGTCGTCGTCGCAAAGATGATCCGAATCAAATTCGCAGAAAAAGCAGAGAAATCCCCGTCTAACCCAAACTTAGACAACACCAAGCCCCCCGCTTGTCCCGATGCACCCCCAAACGCAAAAATTAAACCCAGCATATAGGGCGTTACCCACTTGGGGAGAGGAAATCGTTTCCGCTTCGGCTGGGTATCCAACAGAGTCTTATCATCCGACGCATTCCCACGCTCAGACACAACCCACATGATGCCGCCAATTGTCAATGCCATCCCCGCGAGTTCAAGCTCCGTTAAGGTCTCGTCCAAAAAGAGAAACGCCAGCACAGCCCCCAACACGGGAGCCAATGCCATAATTAACATCGACAACCGTGGACCAATCATTACGAAGGCTTGGAACAGAAAGGCATCCCCCAATGCCAAACCCACCACACCAGAAATCCCCAACCAGAACCAACGTGAGAGGTCGGCATCCAATGGCAACACCTGCCCAAAACTCAGCGTATGAAT
>JANQRM010000383.1 GCA_028284565.1 Anaerolineae bacterium
GGACGGAGCAACTTCATGGCGGTTTTCCACAGGATTTGGATGTCCATCAAGATAGAAACTTGGTCTACATAATCCACATCCAATTCAAACTTTCGTTCCCATGAAATCGAGTTACGCCCATTCACTTGCGCCCAACCGGTGACCCCCGGTTTGATATCATGACGACGCGCTTGCTCTTCGTTGTAGAGTTCGATGTAGCTTACATACAAGGGGCGCGGACCAATCAAGCTCAAATCACCTTTGAGGACATTCCACAGTTGAGGCAGTTCATCGAGGCTCCATTTGCGGAGGAACTGTCCAAATGGGGTGAGACGGTCTGCGTCAGGAAGCAATTCGCCCTTGGCATCCCGCTCATCGGTCATGGTGCGGAACTTGACGATTTGGAAGGGTTTGCCCTGATAGCCAGCGCGTGTCTGACGGAACAGTACCGGACCGCCCAACTTGCTGCGGATGAGAACCGCCAGTGTCAAGAGCATGGGAGCAACTAGCAGGAGTGCCATCAAGCTGACCAGAATGTCCATTGCCCGTTTGAGGTACGTCGTATACATAAACTGGGGAACGACATCGGTATAAACTTGTGGGCTGAAGAAGTACGGCGTTAGCATGTTGATTCCCTGCTTTGAACCTTACACTTTGTTACAACAATCAGAGTATAACACAATATTACAGATTGTAAAGTTAAATTTTTGTTAAAATCAGGCTTATTCATTCAAACCTGTGACAATAGTAAAAGACAGGACATTGCCAGCACCTAACATGGAGACCCTAACATTTATGAAAATTGTAAGGTGGTTTATTTTTGGATGTAAGGTGCCTTTGATAGTCGTTCTTGCTCGAAGGTCAGATATATCAGATATTAGAGATACTATGGTAAAGAGAACTTCCACTAACAAATATCTTTCTCTAATGCTTAGTTGGAAACAGTTGCTATTGAGTGTTGCCACATTCCTGTTGGTACTTGCTCCTTCATTTTCACAAGACGACACATCTACTGCGTTGTTTGAGGGCATTACCTATTCTCGTGTCGAATTGACTGACCCACGTCAGGTTGTGGTGTATCTTATTGAAATTGACTTAACTGCTGACATTGAGTTCGTGGTAACGCCTGCCGATGATTTGGAAGAATGGGATTACACTGTGCGGACGACGAGCGACTTTGTGGAAGCATTTGGCGTACAAATCGCGATCAATGGGGACTTCTTTGGTCCAGTGCGGAATGATGGGAATGCAACCGAAAGCGCGTGATTATCCACGGCATTACCATGTCACAAGGGGAGTTGGTCAGTAACGGCTATGCTCTACCAGAACAATTCCATACGCTTTATCTCTCTAAGGAGAACGAAGTCAGTTTCACCTTAGATGACTTTCTGATATATCAAGCCATCTCCGGCAATTGGATGCTCATCGAAAACGGTAAGATTCAGGAAGTTGAAGGTGATGAAAACGTCATCAACAATCCGCATCCCCGCTCTGTTATTGGCATCATGGAAGACAAGCAAACCATGCTTTGGGTTGTGGTGGATGGACGACAACTCGAAATCAGTGAAGGCATGACTATGGCTGAATTAACAGAATTTCTGTTGAATATTGAAGTCTATCATGCGCTCAATCTTGATGGTGGTGGGTCATCGACTCTGGTGATGGAAGATGAAAACGGTGTGCCGATTCAACTCAACACACCTGTCGACCAAGATGTCGTTGGACAAGAACGCCCCGTCGCCAATCATTTGGGGATTTATGCCAGCCGATTGGATGATTAGTTCAAGCCGTAGATGTCCCCAAACTTCGATTGTAAGTAGGCAATATAATCCCTCGATTGGATGCTTTCGCCTGTGACACGTTTCGTCAATTCAGCAGAGGTGAATTTGCGTCCATGTTGATGGATATTCTCATTGAGCCATGTCAGTAAGGTATCGAACTTGCCTTGTGCGAACTCATTGGGGATGTTGGGATGTGCCTTCAATGCTTGGTTGTAATATTGCACCGAGAGCAAGTTGCCCAGTGCATACGTCGCAAAGTAACCTTGCAAGCCCGCCGACCAATGCACATCTTGTAAACAGCCTTGTGCATCGTTGGATGGCGTAATGCCGAAGTAATCTTGGAAGCGACTGTTCCAAGCCTCGGGGACATCCGCGACTTCCAGTTGTCCGCTAATGAGTTCGATTTCCAATTCAAAGCGCAAGATGATATGCATGTTATAGGTCACTTCATCGGCTTCCACGCGGATAAACGACGGGCTGACTTTGTTAATTGCCTTGTAGAAGGTATCGAGGTCAACATCACCGAATTGATTGGGGAACACTTCCTTGGCTTGTGGCAATGCCCACGACCAGAATTCTTTGCTTCGTCCGACGAGGTTTTCAATCATGCGGGATTGGGATTCATGGACGGCGAGTGATGTCCCGCTTGCCATCGGTGTCCCTTCGAGTGATTGGCTGATGCCCTGCTCGTAGACCCCATGTCCGGCTTCATGCAACATGCCAAAGAAGGCGGGGTTAAAGAAGTCCTCTTCAAAGCGAGTCGTAATCCGCACATCATTGCTGGAAAAATGTGTACAGAAAGGATGGACAGAAACCGCTTGATAGCCCCGATTGAAATCAAAGCCTATTGCTTCGATCATCTTGAGGGCGAATTCGCGTTGTGGGTCAGCCGGAAAATCTTGCCGAACAACGCTGTTGTCGACGGCATCGGCATTCTCGCTGATTTGGGCAATTAACTCGACCAAAGCCGGTTTATGGTCATCAAAAATCTGCTTGACCTCTGCTGTCGTTATGCCTCGTTCATACTGTCCTAGTAGGGCATCATAGGGGTTTTCATCATAGCCATAATAGTCCGCCATCTCGCGTGCCATATCCATGAGTTTTTCCAAGGTCGGTTGGAAGATACTGAAGTCACTCTCGGCACGTGCCTTGACCCACACCTCATCGGCTAAGGTCGTTTCTTGCGCCCACTTTGCTACAAAGTCAGCTGGTAGTTTAGTTGCTTCCTCAAAGTCTTGTTGCAGTACGCGGACGGTGCTGGTTGGGTTGCTTCCATATTCTTCGTCTGCTACTTCTTTGGCAGAATCTTCTAGCAAGCGTCTCATTTCGTCACTCGTCATCATCTCATGGCTGATGCGAGAGAGCGTAGCAAGTTGGCGTGCGCGGGCAGAATTGCCGCCTCTGGGCATCTGGGTTTGTTGATCCCAACTCAGCACGGAGACTGCCATGCGTACATCTTGCAACTTCTCAATATAGTCCACTAGAGCCTTATATCGCTCACCCATTTGAATCCCCTTTAATGCTAAAGTCAATATGAATAGGAGTGTAACAGCCTCACGTGGTATTATCCATTCTAACCTTGCCGAGATGAGTCCAATACGGAGGCAACCTCATGACGACCTTGAAAACGGTGAC
>JANQRM010000389.1 GCA_028284565.1 Anaerolineae bacterium
GATTCGCCTATTTCCACAGCATTCAACCGAGTCTAGCTCTCAGCCTTGCCCGAGATACCCATCCACCTCTCTATTTCGGGACGCTCCACATCTGGCACAGCATCACCGGATTATCCGAATTGGCATTGCGCTATTTCTCCTTATTACCTTCCATGTTGAGTCTTGCGATGGTCTACAAAGTTGCGCGAGAACTTGTTTTTGCGCGAGATGGCAACCCAGCGAAATCACCTGTTCCTATCTTGGCAGTATTATTACTCGCACTCGCTGATGCCGAAATCTTCATGGCACAAGAACTCCGTCATTACACATGGCACGTTTTCTGGGTCACAGCCAGTATGTGGGCGATGTTACGCTGGTGTCGCACCCAAAATCCGTGGCTCTGGATTGCATGGGTGACATTGCTCACACTCGGAGTATATACGCATTACATCACAGGCTTTGCAGGTGTGGTGCAGGGGATATTTATTCTGCTCTTCCTACGTGGGACACAACGCATCAAAGGAATCAGTACGCTCGTTTTCAGTGCAGGCTTATTGCTCCCATGGCTCTTAATAATTGGACCCAATCAAGTCGGGCGCGATGGGGTTTACTGGTCATTTGATTTATCCCTCGCGTTGTTAGATGACATCCGTCTCAAGTGGTTGGGAGAGCAATGGGCATTAATGCTTGGCTTGGCAATATTGGGTATCGTCACCCTCGTCTATCATAAAAATCAAGCCACCATCCAATGGCGACCACTCGGCACGCGCGTCTTGCTTCTCATGTGGGCGGTATTCCCGTTGGTCTTTATGATTTTGGTCAACAACTTTATCCCTATCTTATCGCCCCGCCGTTTGGTACAGATTACCCCCGCTTTAGCCCTACTCATCGCTTTTGGACTTGCCAACATCCGTCCACCCATTCGTGGCTTTTTGACAGCCGTCATTGTCATCTACAGCATTTTCACAGTCGATTTCTGGCAGGTCAAGCTCGATTGGCGCACCGTTGCCCAACAGACCTCACCCTATATAGAAGCTGATGAATTGGCTCTCATCGAAGTCGGGGGCAGTGACCATCCTATGCTCTATTACTGGACACGCTTCTTGCCACAAGGAACAGACATTCGTCATCTCAAGATGTGGCGCGAATTTGAATCCGAAAGCTACTTCCGCGATTTACCCGAACTCATGCAAGAAGAAGAAACGGTTTGGCTCATGCATTGGTCACCAGATACATCGGCTTTCCGCATAATAGAGGAGCAGGGCTTTATCAATACTGCTCAATTCTTTTATCAACACGAAGCCGAACCCAATATCTTTGTCGATTTAATCACCTACCGTTATGACCGTCCCATAACAACCGAACTCGTGAGTTTTGAAAATGGCATGACCCTGCAATCTGCCGAAGTCGATGCTGAGGATTTGCGTGTCGATTTGTGGTGGACAACTTCTACAGAAGTCGATAAGGATTACATCGTATCTGCTTTTATATTAAATGAGCAGGATCAACTCGTCGCCCAGTTAGATACCTATCCCTTCTTTAGTGAACGCCCAACCTCGACTTGGGAAACAAGTACAACAATCTATGACCCGCGTATATTGCAACTCGCAGAGGGCATCACTGAATTAACAGCAGGTGATTATACCGTTGGCGTAAAAGTTTATCATTTTGTGGATAGCGGAATCGAAGTCATACCAACAACAGATGGTGATGAGCTATATCCCGTCGGCAAGATAACATTGGAATAGTCTCTCGTCGCACTACGACTTGTCCGCTACAATGAATCATTCACAATGCTGTGTCAAAGGGTATTTGGAGGAACGGATGTCAACCACAATTCCAGACAACTTCATGGACTTTATCGAAAACCCTATCGCCATTACACTTGTTACGGTTATGCCAGATGGACAACCCCAAGCCTCACCTGTTTGGTTTAGCTACGACGGCGACCACTTTTGGTTGAATACTGCACGGGGACGACAAAAAGACAAGAACATGACGAACAATCCCAAAGTCACGCTGATGTTTTTGGATACACAGAATCCCTATCGCTACATGGAAGTACGGGGCTTGGTGCAAGAAATCAATGAAGAGCAGGGTTTAGACCACATCAACCAGCTCAGTGAACGTTACACAGGCAAGCCCGATTTTTATACAGATCGTCCACAGAGGAGAGGTAAGGAACAACGAGTCATCTACAAAATCAAACCCATAAGAATCGTTGCTCAAGGTTAGTTGATTACTTCGGATTGAAAGAGGATTCTATTGTCTCTTGCAAACAATCTCGACAGAGACAACCTTGTTCCTCGGAAATGGTGTCGATGGGGATGATATTCGGCAGGTCAAAGCACCAACACGACTGTTTCCCAGCTTGTATATCACAGGTGAAGGATGCACCACATTTAGAACACGTCTGATTAAGCAAGGTGTCACTCATGAATGCACGACCAATTGGTCAACCAGCATATTTAAACCAGCCATGATGTCAGCACGACGATAACCCAAGCTCTCATATTGGAAGCGGATCGTCTGCACATCGACCATAACATACAGGGTATCAGCAATATAAGGACGTTGGGGCGGGGGAATGTTCATCTGTATGAGTAAGCCAATAATCGTCTGTCGCCACCATACATGGGCGGGATGCTCCAACATAATCATCCCGGTATTGGTGGAAGTCTCTTGCAAAAAGGCTTGATTGGTATCCACAAATTGCACGACCTGTTCCAAAAACCAACGCAACTTATCAACAGGCGATACATCCCGTCCTAGATACCGAAGCGTCTTGTCTTGCAGGATATGCATATCCGTGTCAAGCAGGGCGTGGCATAACTCAGCCTTGTCCCGAAAATGCCGATAAAGCGTGCCTTTGCCAACTTCTGCTTCTTGAGCTATTGCCGACATAGAGACGCAAGATACACCGTGTTTATCAAATAGCTTACGCGCAGAATCTAACAACAATTCACGATTCCGCACCGCATCGGCTCTTAATGGTTTTTCGACTGAAGGTTGAATAAGGAGATCATCTAACATTCTGAATTTATCGCGCAATTTGCTTGACACAAGTACCGATAAGACCAATTTATCTATTATAACATAGTCTGACTGAATACATGAATGAATACTCTTTAACAAATCCACCAAGCCAAGTTCATTTTTTTGGTGATTTATAACAATAAAGTCTTCGTGTTTTGGCGACAATTAACTAATCCAATCGTGCAAAAATTCTCATATAATGTGTTACATTGCTTAATTTTGTTGATTAGTCCTAAATGGAGACCATAAACATGGCTAAATTGATACCTCCAACATCAGCAATGGAATCAGCATCTGGCTTGCTTAAATGGGCGGCAGATAACGATATTGCAGAAGTTGATGCCCGTTTCGTTGATATTCGTGGGATTCCGCAGCATTTTAGTATGCCAATTGCCTCTGTTGATGAAGGCTTAATTGAAGAAGGCTTTGGTTTCGATGGCTCAAGTATTCAAGGCTTCCAAGACATTAACGAATCCGACATGATTCTCTTGGCAGACCTCAGTACTGCATATGTTGACCCCTTCTTCAAAAAACCGACACTTGCCGTGAATTGCGATATATACGATCCAATTACCCGCGAAGCCTATGCCAATGATCCGCGCGGTTTTGCTAAACGTGCTGAAGCATACCTCAAAGAAACTGGTATTGGGGATGTTGCTTACTTCGGTCCAGAAGCTGAATTCTTTATGTTCACAAATGTAAAATTCAGCACAGAAGCCAACCACAGTTATTACGAAGTCGACTCCGATGAAGGGTTCTGGAATACAGGTGCAGAAGACCCCTCGATGTCTTACTTGAATTCTATCAAAGGAGGGTACTTTCCACTCCCACCCTTCGATAAAACACAAGACATTCGTGCTGAAATGGTACAAACTATGATTGACTGTGGTATAGACATCGAAGTTCATCACCACGAAGTGGGTGGCGGTGGACAAGCCGAAATCGATATGAAATACGACACCCTTTTGTCTATGGCAGACAAAGTTGTACTCTACAAATACATCGTCAAGAATGTCGCGGCATTGAATGGTTACATTGCCACCTTCATGCCCAAGCCCCTATTTGAGGACAACGGTTCTGGGATGCATGTTCACCAATCGATTTGGAAAGATGGGCAACCGCTTTTCTTTGGTGATGGTTATGCCAACTTGAGTGAGATGGCACTGCATTACATCGGTGGTGTTTTGAAACATGCGCCTGCATTGCTGGCATTCACGAACCCAACCACCAACAGCTTCCGTCGTCTGGTTCCGGGTTATGAAGCTCCAGTCAATTTGGTCTACTCGGCACGTAATCGCTCTGCCGCGATCCGTATTCCAGTCTACAGCAATAATCCTAAAGCCAAACGGATTGAAACCCGCTTTCCAGACCCTACAGCCAATCCTTACCTCGCCTTACCCGCATTGCTGATGGCTGGGCTTGATGGCATTAAGAACAAAATCGACCCCGGTAGCGCAATGGAAATCGACCTTTATGAAGGTGAAGTAGAAACCCCTGTTGTACCGGGAAGCCTTGGAGGTGCTTTGTCCGCACTGGCAGAAGACCATGACTTCTTACTCGAAGGCGGTGTCTTCACGAAGGATTACATCGAAACCTACATCGAATATAAGCAGGTCAATGAAGCCGACCAAGTGGCAATGCGCCCGCATCCTTATGAATTCAACCTCTACTTGGGATACTAAGCATGACATTAGGATAGTAAAGAAAGCCACTCAAATGGGTGGCTTTTTTGATTTGGAGGTGTTTTATAAAGAAACGATAGAGGAAAATAGACTATGGGATTTCAATATTGGGATGACCTCTTAGAGTTAGAACTTGCCCCCATTACAAGCACGGTTCTTTATGAAGTTGGTGATTTCGATGACTACTTGGCTCTAGATGAGATGACCATCCATTCGCTCAAACAGCTTTGGTCTTTTGGACTGGTCAGGATCGCATTTCATCGAAATGTAGACAACAATGAGTCACACAGAAGTTATGAACTCTCAGAGTTTGGGAAACAAGCCATTATTGCAAATCGTGATGGTTGGCGATGGGATGATTGGCTTGATGAACGCGAACAACATTTCAGACAGATGACAACATCCAATACATTGGAACTTCTGCTCTCTATTCAGCAACAAAAGAAAATCATTGTCAGTTGTGAAAAGCCAATGGGTGCAGATTCTGAGTGGCAATTTGCGACGCCATCGTCAGAAATAGTAGATAAATTGAATGGTTTCTATCAACATGGCTTACTGAATGTTGTTGTTCGCTTTGTAAGAGATGATAAAGCGGGACGCGATTATCGCCACCAAACCTTTTCTCTGAATCAGCACAGTCTGAAAATATTGGCGGGAAAATAAAAGGCACATCCTTGAGGATGCACCTTGTCATATTTAATGTATGTGGGTTTTAGTTAGGGATAGGTGACTGGTATGCGTAAGCTTGCTGGATTGCGGACAACACCGCGGTCTGCTTGAATCCAGCCGACAATGGCATCGTCACCGCAAAGTGCGACGATTTGATACCAATTGCCACCTGCACTACGCCCAATAATCGTGTATTCCTGTCCACCATTCAGTAAGCAGAGAATATCACCAGAGCCATCTAAATCACGCCAGAGGGGGTTGCCAGTGAAACCAATATAAAGCGACGGTAGAATGAGTTCTCCATCGACTGGCACAATGGGTACATCGCTCAGATCGCCACGCACAAAGACATGCACATTGTTGACCCAACCTTGTGTACCACCTGCATCGACGAACCACCAGAGGGCTTGAGCATCATTACGTCCAATAACTTCTAGGCGGTCTCCACCTGACACAACACCTAAAGATGTATAACCAACATGATCGCCACTACGGACATTGAGGTACTTGGTATTGACAATGAGGTATCCATCAATTGATGTGGAGACATCATCCAGACCAAATGCCTCAGCATTAATGGTTGCGTCTGCTTGAGAAGCGACGAAGACCAAGAGTGTGCGAGACCCATCGGAATTGATGCGATAGATGGACACGCCACTTGCATCGACATCGACATCCAAACCGGGTGCATCTTGAGCGAGGGATGGGAGCGCAAACATTGTTACAAGTAGAACAAGAATGACAAGACGAGTTAAAAATGTTTTCATAAGCCTATCCTTTGCAATTGCAGTGATGGCTTCATTTTAACACGCGCTGGAAATCGTGCCATTAAACCGCAGGATTCTATTTAAGAATAAGACATCCCGCATGTTTGGGGTGGTCGAGGACTTTGCTATCCGCTGGAATTGCGCGGGTAATCCAGACGACATAAAAATCACCGACTGCACCAGCCAGTAGCATCGCACCCAGCATTGCCCATAAACCATCTCCTGAAAATGTGCCAACCAACAACGGAAGCAAGCCAGTTATCAGCGCGGGTAAAATCACGCCTAAGCGATAGCCTTGCACGGTCATTGGGGCTTTGGCATGGCAATAGGGGCTGAGGGTTTTCCATTGAAAGCCAAAGGTGAGGTGTTGAATGGGGACTCGTCCGAAGAGCCACCAGCCTATTCCATGAATACCTTCGTGAGCGAGAATGAGGAATAGAGCTAAGGGGATAATGATTGGATTTTGCAGGGCTGACCATAATCGAGTCTCATCCCAAAGCCTCGCAAAGGGAATGACTGAAGCAATAGCTATCAGGACACTAAATAGCGTGATTTTAAGCAGGATACTGGATATAGGTACGGAGACATCTTGGGCAATTTGAATGTTTTGCATTGTACATCGTAGTTAATTACATCGAATTTAGATATATTATATAGATAAGTCAATTTTTTGTAAAGTAAATTCACGATAAGTCTGCGAGTTGAAACAGTGAAGATTAACATTTCGCAAGAATTGTGACACATCATGAGACAATTGTAACGTTTTTCGGTTATCCTATAGCTGTCAATCTTTTTTAGCAAAGGTAAGGAACAAGCACATATGCGTAAATGGCAATTTTTAACAGGTGGCTTGCTGGTCACTATATTAATGATCGGTTTGCTGGCTTTCACACCGCTTCAAACAGATGCGATAGGGAAAGTCACACCAACGCCCGGTGCAGGTGGTGGGGAAAGTCCACCTCCAGCTGAACCGACTCCCGTTCCGAATTTGGATTTAACTGCAGAAGAATATTATGAACGTGGCGCAGAACTCATTGCAGAAGGTGACTTCGAGGGCGCAATTGCTGAGTTTTCCAATGCGATTCAGGTGGATGATGACTATGCAGATGCGTATATCTTCCGTGGACTAGCGTACCGAGCAATTAACCTGAGTGATGAAGCGATTGATGATTTAACCCGCGCAATTGAACTCCGCCCTTATGACTGGTTCGTCTATACCTATCGTGGCGATACCTATGCACTGTCCTCAGAGCCGGGTGAGGCGATGTTTGATTATAATCAAGCGATTTATTTGAATCCACGTCATTCGGATGCTTTTGCCAGCCGTAGCGCACTCCATTCCCAACGCGGGGATGATGAACTAGCATTGATTGATGCCCGCATTGCCGAAGGTGTGGATCGCTCTAGTCAAGGTGATAACCAGACAGCTTTAGAGTTGTTTACGGATGCGATAAACGAAGTTGAAAGCAATCCCGCACCGGACAGTATTGCCCTTGCATACTACAATCGGGCAAATATTTATCTCAATTTGGGCGATGATGTAAAAGCTATTGAGGACTTCGATGCCGCGATTGAACTGATGCCCGATATGCAAGACTTTTATATGGGGCGTGGCTTTGCTTATTCGGAACGAGGCGACCACTTTGAAGCTGGCTTAGACTTCATCCGTCGGATTGAGTTGGTCGAGCGCGAATCCTTCACTAATAATCTCACTATCGGCGATACGGTAGAAGTCGAGATGGCATATGGCTTCGTCCATCGGATTACCTTTGCGGGAAATGCAGGTGATACAGTCAGCATTACGGCACGCGATTCGGATGGTTCCGGTGTTGATCCCTTGATGGTTTTATTAGGACCGGATGGAAATGCAATTGCCGGGAATGATGACGGGGGTGGTGACTTGGACTCGGCACTTGATAATTTCCGCCTACCAGAAGATGGTACCTTTACGATTGTCGTGAGCCATGCCAATGCCAGCTACGATGGGTTCATCAACGTTTCAGTTGACTAGCCTATAATCTAGCCCTAGAACGAGAGGGGTTACTCACAAGTACGCCCTTTTTGATTCCCGATTGGGCAAGTGGTACACTCCTGCGGTTGATATTCATCGAACAAGGAAGTACACAATGACTCAAACAGTCCGCGCGGCAATCGTAGGAATGGGGAACATGGCACGTTATCACTTGCCTGCGATGTTTGCACTCAATACAGAAATTCCGGTGATTTCAGAACCCTCTGCTCTAAATGTGAAATTGGCGAACCAGAAATTTGAGGAAATAGGGGTGAATCCACCTGTTAATGAGCCCGATTTGCCAAAGATGTTGGACAAATATGCTGATTCATTGGATGCAGTGTTTATCATCACACCCCATGCTTTTCATCATGACCAAACGACGGCGTGTATGGAGTCAGGGTTGGATGTCCTACTCGAAAAACCGATGGTAATGAATGCCGAGGAAGCGCGGAGCTTAATCGCCACTCGTGACCGTACTGGACGATTGCTAGTCGTGGCGTTTCAGGGGGGATTATCGCCGAATGTGCGTCATGCCGTGAAAATGATTCAATCGGGAGAATTGGGTGAGATTCTGACGATTAGCGGAACGGTATGGCAGAATTGGAAACAGCTATCAGCTGGCAAATGGCGCACGCAACCTGAGATTTCTGGTGGAGGATTTTTGTTTGACACAGGCGCGCACATGTTAAATACGGTCTGTGAATTGGCAGGGGAAGATTTTGCTGAGGTCGGTGCATGGCTAGACAATCGGGGAATGGATGTGGACATTTTAGGTGCGGTAATGGGGCGTTTGTATTCGGGCGCATTGGTGACGATAAATGCTTGCGGGGATACGATTACCAGTTGTGCCTCAGAGATTCGCGTACATGGAACTAAAGCTATCCTCAAGACAGGTGTGTGGGGAGAATTTCTGCTAGTTCAGAGAGAAGGTGAAAGCGATTTTAGTGAAGTTGAAACCCCAACAATGAGTGGCGCATGGGAACAATTTTTGCGTGTGCGACGTGGCGAGATGGGTAATCCTTCACCGCCGGAAGTAGGTTTGCGAATGGCGAAACTCTGGGATGCAATTCAGGCATCCGCCAAACAGAACGGCATCCCAGTTCAGTGCCATTAGTTGACTGTCGCGTTTTGGAAGAACTTGCGGAAGGTATCGCCAGCTGTATTGTTCTTGAGATACTCGACATGCTCTCCAGAGAAAGGTATTGGCTCTATCCCAAAGTGTTCGACAAGGGCATTGTTGGGTGTAGTATTAGGGACATCGAGCAATTCGAGCAAACTACCACTCACAGGTGAACCGGGCAAGGCACTTTCCATTACCCAGACTGCCGGACGTAAGAGTGCTACTGGAGCCGGAACCATCATACGTGAGGTATCAAGGGCTTTGATGACCCGCTGTTCAATTTCGCCTAATGTTAACACTTCGGGACCACCAAGAATGAGTTCCTTGCCAATGGTGCTGTCGTCATCTAAGGAGCGAACACAGGCTTCCGCGACATCATAGACGGAGACAGGTTGGAATTCGGCTTTGCCACCACCAATAAGCGGGAAGATAATGGGCGTGATACGCACGAGTCGGGCGAAGGTGTTGAAAAATTCATCTTGAGGTCCAAATATTAGTGAGGGACGAACAGCCGTCCATTCTAAATTGGAACCAGCGACATAATCTTGTGCGCGTCCTTTGCTCTGTAAAAAGCGATAGGGAATCGAACTATCGGCTCCATTTTGACTGACATTGATAAAGCGTTTGACCCCTTGCGATTCGGCGGCATCCACGACATTAATTGTGCCTTGATAATTGATTTCTTCGTAAGTTGCACTGCCTTTTTCCATTGGAATAGCGACGGTATGTACCACTGCAGAGACATCCTTCATAAGTGGTTTCAGTCCCTCGCGGTCTGTGACATCACCTTTGACAATCTCGATTTTGTCCTTGATGTCTTCTAAACGAATGGTGGCTTTTTCGACGTTATGCACCATTGCCCGTACAGGACGACCTTGTGCAATTAGTTTTCGCACGACATTGTTGCCGACGAATCCGGCTCCACCAGTAACTAAAATGGTCATAGCTAATCCCCCTTGTGATTGTTGTGGTTCGGAATAAGCCGTAGTTTATTGTGTATTGATGAGAACGCGATTAAGTTTCGCAGGCTTTCCATGAGTGGTTGATAAATGTTATGCATTACGAATGGTCATTAGTTAACTGTACCATTAGACAGTCAGCATTTACCCCTTTGTTAGACGACTTGTATGGCGAGTTTGCATACACTATAGATAACTCAACAGATATGTCGATAAAGGAGACAAGCTCATGTTGTGGAATCGGATACAAGCCAATTTGGTTGATAGACAACATCGGGTACATCAAGCAGAGTTAGCCAGCCAACGCCGGAAAGCACTAAATATCGTATCTCGGCTGAAGAATCGGTAAGCAGAGTGGAATCGGTGGGAGCAATCTCACCGTTTTCAAATTCTGGGGAAGTTATCCTTAAGCATATCAGATACTTGTTTTAGATAGATTCAAGCATCTGAATATTTTCATGAACGGGTAAGCGCACGATAAATGTTGTCCCCTCATTGACTTCACTGGTTACATCAATTGTGCCACCATATAAATCTACATTCTTCTTGACTATTGTCAAACCTAATCCTGTTCCCCGGATGTTTCCAACATTTTGAGCACGATGGAATGGTTCAAACAACTTGTTAAGATCATCTTTCGGTATGCCACGTCCGCTATCTGCTACCTTAATATGGAGCATATTGGATGCAAGGCGAATGTCTAATTCAATTGTGTCTTCGCCACCGCTATATTTTTTTGCATTTGTCAGCAAGTTATCAAGCACATTTCTAATGATATTTGTATCAGCAATAATATCTAACTGCTTAGAGCAATTGAAAGAAAATCGAGGGTCATGTTTTAGGTGTAGGCTATCACATATATCTTCACATAGCTTGATAAGATTCGTAGGCTTCAAATCGAATTTTGTTGTGTCACTCATTCTTGACACACTGAGAATATCATCTAAAAGAGCAATCATATAATTAATTTGTTCGTCAATCCGTTTCCAGTGAATTTCTTTACGCTCATCGGACAAGCGATTTCCGTAGTTCCTAAGAATTTCCGCAGAAGTACTAATGCTTGAAAGGGGAGTTCTGAGATCATGAGAAGCCATTGCTACAAAGCGTTCCCGTAGCTGTAAAGTCTCTTTTTCATGAAAGGATTTGATTTGTAGTAATTCCGCCTCGTGTAATTTTGCCTCAAATTCTTTTTGTTCTGTAATGTCTTTTACCATACAAATCGTGTAGTTTTCGCCTTGGATTTCGATGGGATTGAGGCTTATTTGGACTGGAAAGATTGTGTTATCACTGCGACAAGCATTGAGTTCAATACTATCTGCCATCTGTCGCTGATGTGGGTTTTGGTTATAAGTGTGTCGTTTCGCTTGATGAATAGTACGGTATTGGCTAGGAACCAGTATCTCAATAGATTGCCCTACCAGTTCACCTTGCTTATAGTCAAATAGTTCATCTGCAAGCTGATTTGCTTGAATAATCTCACCATCGTGCTTTGCTATAACAATTGCCTCCGGCACAGACTGAAATAAGAAAACAGCATATGTTTCAATATTGGCAGTCTGTAAATTCAGTGACGACATAACAAGTTCCCTGAATATCCGAATCTTCATTATTATAATTTATGAAAGTAACAAACACACTTAAGAATGGGATCAACAGTAATAAATATCTGATAATGGAGATAATGGTATGAATCACAAGTTATTTCAACTTGTAGACAATCGCGTCACCATGAAAGGGAATCGCCTCGTATTCGTCGATGATTTCATAACGACTATCGACAGTATCAATCAGGGTTTGGATGCCGGGTTGCCCGACGGAGACCAAGTCAGGAAAGACAATGATGAAAGTTGGTGGGTTGGCTTCCCACTCGTCAAGGAGCGTATCGAGAACAATTGGAGGTTTAAAATACCAATGCCAGCCTTTAATCCATGTGTTGGGGGGTAACATATCGGTCATGAGGTGCAGTTGAGGTGTGCTGTCCGTTTCAGGAAGGGCAAAGAGGGTGTCCCCTTCATCAATTTGCGGACGAATCTCAGCAACCAGTGACTCATACTCATGATAAGCGGGGTTGCGACCTAAGCCAACTGGATTGGGTACATAAGCTACTAAGCCTGTCCATAACCAACCAATACCTAAAGCAATCATTACACCACTCAAGGCAACTTCAGCAATAGGGGCAGATTTGAACCATTTGTGGGGTTGTTCAACCATGCTGACAATGCGAAAGAGGACAATACCAGATATGGTGCTTATGAAGGGAAGATGCGCCATCGCGTGGACTTCACCAAAGCGTGGATACAGCACTACACAAGCGCCGAGCCATAATATCAACAACAAACTATTCATCTCACGCTGTTGATTTTCACGGACGGTCAAGAGCGCAAAAACAGGCACAAGGGCATTTGTCAGCCAGAGTTTGCGAAAGAAATCGCCATCCAACGGGACACCATCCATCAAGCCCGACAAATTGAATGTCCAATTCCAATAGAGATATGAGTCTAAGTTGCCCTGCAAGACGATAACAAGAATAGTCAATATGGGTGCGATAAGTGCGGATACCCCATAAACGATGATGCGGCGGTCACGCTGAAAAACGAGTAACCAAACTCCAAATAAGCCCACAACCGCCCACGCATGTTGCTTGAAGAGGGTCGCTGTCCCCATGAATAGCCCGACAACAATCATTTTCCGAGTTCGCTTTGTATCGACGATAAACCAAGCGACTGCTAACAAAATGAAAAAAGCCATGAGCGTATCGAAATAAAGCATGACATTGCCATAGACTGGCTCCCACCAGAACCAGACAAGGGATGCTAATAGTCCTGCCAAAGAATTATTATTCGCTAGTTTATTAGCAACGAAATAAATTAAACAAGTCAGCGATAAAACAAGCACTAAATTGAGGAAACGGAGGGTGTCGATTGGCTCAAATGGGAGCAGTTGTTGTGCCAATGCTCCCAATAAGGAACTGCCCGGTGCATGCTGTTCAAGCAGATTATCGAATAGAACGCGCCCTTGATTCATCATCCATGGGATTGCCAATTGCCCCGAATGCGCGGATGGTGATAACCAAAGCGTATGGGTAATGACTTGTATCAGCAAAATGCCAACGAGTAACCAACGGGCTTGAAGTTGTTTCAACGATGGACTGTCCTAGTCTGGTTCAAACGGACATAGATTAGTGGCTTATGGGATGGGCTTCAAGTGCCGATTTCGGTTCGATGAGACTGATAAAAATGTTCCCATGCTTCGGCAAAATCTTCTTGATAAGGGTCAACAACATAGGGGATATGACAATTTAATTCGGCGACTGTCGTTGGTACGAAATCTTCCAGCGACTTTTCGACGAAGAAAATCATGTCGTGTGCTTCGAGCATGGCACTGTATCGATGATGAACCCATGCCAAACCATACAGCAACACAAGAAACAAAAGTCGTAACGCATTGGGTGCGGGCGCGCCCATAAAACAAGGCGTGATGAGTAGGGGCAACAGAAAAAGACGAGAGATTCCAAAAGCCCGCAATGAAGCATTCATATTGATCTGGGTGGTATCGTCATCCAAGGGACGAAAATGCCCATTTAATACGGTGACGGGGTTTGTTCGTCCGCGATATTTCCACATGACTTTGCTGGTGGTTTCCATCCGAAAGCCAGAGACATCCCCCTGAACAAAATGGTAACGTCGTCCACCACGATAGAGCCGATCCAGATGGAGTCGCTTCATGCTCGGTTTGGAGGTCTTCGACAAGATATGCAAACACATCGCAGGTGTTGCATTGACGATTAAGGGTGTATCCGGGTAGACATACCATAAGCGACGGCTTAGGCGATTGAGCAGACTTTTGAACCACCGTTGCTTAGATGAGGTTTGGGGTAGCCCCTTGATTTCACCTGTGCGAGTCGTCACGAACTCACCTGAACTTGTTCTGCAACAACGATGACTCGCTCTAAATAACTATTCGAGAGGAAGTCATAATCGCCACAGGTGATGAGTGTTAGACGATTAATTCCATCATTGGTTGGATACAGAGGGGTTAAATCTGTGGGTTCGGTTATGCCAACGGAAACAATGTCATAGTGATAATCCATGCCCTCATGTTGGATAACAACTCGCTCGCCGATATTCAATTCATGCAAATTGGCGAAGATGCCACGATCACCGCCTGCCAGTTCCACGTGACCAGACAACACCACATTGCCATCATCGGGTAGCCATGATGTACCTTCGAGATGTCCGATATTGTTTCCTAAGCGAGAAACATTCCATGAGCCTATTGTCCCGTCGATATAGACTCGTTGAATCGGCGATAGAATTCCGGCACTGGGAATAAACAAGGCGGTATCAACCGGAATATCAGGAGCGAAAGGTGCATTGACTGTCGGGACAGCATTCGTTGCTTCAACAACTTGAGAATCCGCTGTTGGTTCGATAGCAGACTCGGTATTGTCGGGACTTGGACTTGTATCAACAGTTGGGGCAGACGGATTATCTAGTAAAACAAATACAATACCAGCAACCAGACCAACGATAATCAGGGGTAAAAGACGTAAGTTCGATTGTCGACGTTGCATACCACATTCACACGATTATTGAGCGTTTATTGCATTATAACCCAACTTTATCATACAGAATATTACGCTAACGTTAAAAGGAATAACGTTGAGTGCGTTCATAGAGAACTTGGCGACGTTCTTCGGGCGGTGGTTGCCGGACGATGCGCATCAGGATAAAGGCGATAATTGCCCCAGCGACGAAGCCCCCGATATGAGCGAAGAAGGCGACCCCTCCCCCCTCCGAATTTGATGCTCCCAACGAAGCGACTCCGTTAATCAGTT
>JANQRM010000436.1 GCA_028284565.1 Anaerolineae bacterium
CTTGGCAAGGTCACGGCTGGCAGGGAGGCGAGTACCAGAGGTCAAATTGCCACTTTCGACTTGCATCCGTATATGGCGAATGAGTTGACGATAGATGGGTTCTTCGCTATCACGGTCTAGGGTGATGCTGAGGTTAGAAGTTGCCAAGGTTGCCTCCGGTTAGTTGCAGACATCAGATGTCAGAGCATGGTCGGGATCAAAAATAAACAACTTTGATTTACATTTGTGTTGCCTGATTTCTGATTGATTGCCATTGATAATGTACCGTTATCTTTGTACTGTAGCCGAGCCGTGATACCAATCTTATAGCCAACTATAACCAATATTTCTTAACCAATCCTGACGCAATCCATTGACTCTTCAAACATTTGATTTTTTATGAATAGTCACGCCGTATTAACAAGCCGATGACTCCTTTCAGATACATTGACACCATCTCCTTTTTTGTGATATATTTCACAAGTAGGGAAACGATAGTGAGAACATCCATGAAAATCACAATTTTGGGGATTGGCACGCGTGGCGATGTGCAACCCTATATTGCCCTCAGCAAGGGTTTAATCGACGCGGGCTTTGAAGTGTGTATGGTCGCCGCCGAGAATTTTGAAGATTGGGTTCGGAGCGAGGGGCTAGATTTTGTCCCTATTGATCTTGACATGCATGCCTTGATGAATGATTCAAGCGGTCAAGAATGGGTGGAAAGTGGGGGCAATCCCTTCAATGAAATGCGGAATATGAAAGCCACATTGGAAAAGTTCGATGATTCCTTCGTGGGCTTGATTGAGCCGATTCAATCTGCCGATGCGGTGATTAGCGGATTTACCTCGTTTTTCTATGCAGATTCGGTGCTGGAGCAGAATCCTAAACCGCATGTGGTTGCACTCCTACAGCCACTGCTCCCCACGACATCGGGCGATGCCACCTTGCAACCCTTCTTTTCAGGACGTGATAACTGGTTGAATCGAATCTCTGGCAACATTGGCTTGTGGGTTATGTCATGGGTGGGAAAGAATAGCCTGAACAAGTTCCGTGATCATCTTGGCTTATCCCCATTGGGTTACCGAGAACTCATGGGTCGCTGGAAAAAAGCAACGATGTTACATGGGTTCAGCCCTGCTGTTGTGCCTCAACCAGTGGATTTGCCAGCAGAGCGTGTCTATGTGAGTGGTTATTGGTTCACGGATGAAGCAGATATGGAATGGGATGCACCAGCCGATTTGCAAGCCTTTCTGGATTCGGGCGACCCGCCGATTTATGTAGGCTTTGGCAGTATGTCCAACCGTGACCCGCAAGGCGTGACGCAACTTATACTGGATGCGACTCAGCAAAGCGGACAACGTGTAATCTTACTCAGTGGCTGGGCAGGATTAAATGCCGAATCCACACCCGATAATGTCTTTGTGCTGGAGTCTGCACCGCACACATGGTTGTTCCCACGGATGGCGGGTGTGATTCATCATGGCGGTGCGGGTACGACAGCGGCAGGCTTACGTGCAGGTGTCCCGACAACTGTGATTCCCCATTTTGCTGACCAACCTTACTGGGGACGACGGGTGCATGAACTCGGTGTAGGGACGAAGCCCATTCCCCGTTGGGAATTGACCGTCGATAAACTGGCGGAGGCGATGACTCAACTGGCAACGGACAAAACCATACAAGCGCAAGCCTCACAATTGGGTGAGCAGATACGTGAGGAAGATGGAATCGGCAATGCGGTGCAGTTCATTCAGAAGCAGTTTGGTGTTTAAACTGACCCTAGTCATTAAATCAAATTAATTGTGTAGTACGACGGACGAGTTCGTAGTAAGGTGGAAGAGAGTCAGCGACAATACATTCGGTGCTGGAATGTAAGCCTACAACGGTTGGATTGCTCATCAGGACGTGGATGCTTGTGTCTTTGGCGACATAGAAGCGTCCATTACTTGCGCCATTGGAATATAAAATCGACGGTTCTTTGCCAGAAACCTCGCGCAAAATCTGAATGTAGTCTTTGGCAATGGGGGCATCCTGTGGATAGTGTGTCGGCATACCTGTGTTTTGAAAATCGATTTCAGCATGGTGTTCGGTGGCAATGGATTGGAGATGTTCAAGCACTTTATCTACAGTGTACTCCTCTGTAATGCGCATATCGAAACCTGCTTCACAGGAATCAGGGATTTTGTTGTACGCTTCACCGCCAGAAATGGAAGTCATTGATAGCGAGGGAATCCAATCGGCTTCTTCGTTGGGATTGGGATAGGCAGATTGAATGGCACGATAGAACTCCATCATGCTATTGATGGGATTATCACCTAAGAAAGGACGACTGGCGTGAGAGGCTTTTCCTTGAATATACGCTGTGAAGGTGATAATGCCCTTTTCTTTTTCGACATAGGCAAAATCCGGTCCGCCATCGGGTGCGAATACGGCATGTGGTAACCAACTCCGTTCGGCAAGATAATTCACCATCGGGCAAACCCCATTGGCTGACCCTGCCTCTTCGTCTTCCGTAAATAACAACCAGAAGTCGTGATGTTCACCTGAGATTATCAAGTCACGCAAGACAGTCATCATCATGAGGCACTGGGTTTTCATATCCGCCACGCCACGTCCATAGAGATGTCCCCCGTCTTCGACAAGTTGGAAGAGGTCATCTGTACCGGGGACGACTTCGATATGCCCGTCGCCGAGTATCGTCGGTTTGTCCGAATCGATTGGTTTAATGACGAGAGACGTCAAACCGTTGTTCTCGACTTCGATAAATTCTGACTTCTCCGCATCGAAGAAGTTTTTAATCCATGTGCGGGCTTTTTCAAACTCATCAGGATATTCATGCACGATGGTCTTGAAGCCAATGAATGTCCGCAAGTTGTCTAAAAATTCGTCTGGGTTGAACATCACGGTTCCTCTCTTAAGGTGCATACATCACATCCGTGCGGAGGATGTATTTCGTCCCCTGTGTGACTTCTGCGCCCTGATGCACAATGGGATGATGGAAAAAGAGAGCTAAGCCAACAGCAGGTTGAATCTTAATGATGCCATCTTTGCCCAAGCCCTGCACGATAAATTGCGTCTCCCCGCCTTCAAACTCATCATTCAGATAAAAGAGGAGCGTCACCTCACTGCGTTCTCCATTCGGACGTTCATACGCGCCATCCATATGCCACGAAAACTTTTGTCCGGGTTGATAGCGATAAAAACGAAAGCGTTCATTCAAGCCTAACACGCATCGCCCGAAGATGTCTGACGGGGCATGGGGTTGAACTTTCTGCCACAGCGATTCGGCGAGGGATTCATCATCCAAAATCACGCGGTCATTGTTGCGTACCTTAGTATTGACCACCTGTCCGCCTAAGGAATTAATGGTGGCAAGGTCGTAGCCAATGACTTCTGATTGCGTGATGAAGTCCGCACATTCGGCTGGCGAGAGTAAGTCCGAAACTGTGAAGATGAAGGGCGTGTATTCTTTGCGTTTGGAGGTAATGGTCATAGAAAAAGGCATTCGCTTGTATAACGATACCTAGAGTATGCCATACTGTTGTGCTTAAGCCTTACACCGCCAAGATAAAGTTGCGGATTTCGTAGCCTTTGATGATGTCTTTGCGCTTGACGGTTGGTACTTGTTCGATACGTAAGCTCTCGATTTCGAGCAATTTACGGATGAAAATATCCGATTCTTGGATGGCGACATACGCTCCCGGACAACGATGATTGCCATCACCAAAACTCATCATGAATTCAGGAACTTTGGGACGCATGGCTTTCATCTCCCGCGCTGGACAGACTTCATCGGGCGCATGTCCGGTGACCAACTCGTCCGTATTCGTGCCGTAGATGTTCAAATCAATCAATGTCCCTTCGGGGATAGTAATCGTTTCGCCCTTACTTTCGATGGTGAATTCATCTGTTGTCCGACGGAGAAGATTCCCAACCACGGGTTCGAGCCGTAGGATTTCATGCAGTAACTTGTAGCGTTCTGCTTCGTCACCATCTTGCATGATGTCACGCAGGTCGTCACGTTGCAGGATATGCCAGAGCGCGACACTGATAAATTCGCGGGTGGTGACGATTCCGGCTTCACCAAAGGTCAGACATTCCGTCAGAATCTCGCGGTCGGTATAGCCTCTTTCAATCAGATAGGAAATCACATCTTCTTGCGGATTCTGCCGCCGAGCTTTGATAGCAGGCTTCACATCTAGCCAATAAAACGCCAGCAAGGTCGCTTGCATAAAGACAAAATCAATCCTATCGCGCCATGACCAACTCTGCTTAATATCGAGGTCAACCACTTTATTCAAGCGTGCTTGCAAACTCGGTACACGGGTGTCCGTGAGTCCCACGATTTGCGAGGCGACAAGGACTGCCATCTGGAGGGATAAATTACTGATGTCCGCGCGACCTTTGTGTTTAAAGTCGGCGATTATCTCATCGGCGTAACGAGTCATCATCTCCCGATAATTCTGCTGCGTTGTGGTAGGGGTAAAGAAGCGCGCTGTCTCTTTGCGATATTGACGATGCTCATCCCCTTCCATATATAAGATGGGGTCACGAGTCATGACACCCGTTTCATGCAGTAATTCTGCACCAAAGCCAGCTTGCTTGATATGCGGACTGCGAAGAATCTGTCGGGCTTCTTCATAGCCACGAACATGCCAAACTCCATCGACATCAATTTCAATCGTTTGAGATGGAATCGGCGTATGGGGTGTCGTCAGCGCAGGGACAGTCTCTCCATGATGGAACGGGCATCCACTGGATGGATTTTCAGTATCAGGTGCATTAGCGATGAGTGTCATGATTCGACTTTCTTTTCATAGACCTTCGCACTATCATTAAAATCGGCAAAAAATGGATTGTCAATGAAGACTTAGATGAAGAGTCAATTAGACGACAGAACGTCAAATATGTCATCGAAAAAAGTGGATATTCGGGTTCAGCGCACCCGCAAATGGTTACAAAACGCCTTACGTGAACTCATCACGGAGAAGCATTACAACCGCATCAGTGTAGCGGATATTACCGACCGTGCAGGGGTGGCGCGCCCGACCTTCTATTTGCATTATGCCAATAAAGATGAACTACTCCTCAGTCAACTAGACGAATTACTGGCTAGCCTCACCATCGAATTTGAGCAGATGCTGACAAATCGCCCCCTAGAAAATGAGCAGGCGTTGGTCATTGCTGTTGTACAACAAATCGCCACACAATCCGCATTGTTTCGAGTCATCCTCAGTCACCAAGCCAGCCAATTGATGTTCGAGCGCATTCGGCAATATATCGTGGGGTTGATGTCCCGCTTGGTACAGACGGATTATATTCAGACAACTGACGAAACCCTCATCGCCTTAGTGGCGGATTATATGGCAGGCGCGTTTATTCATCTTGTCGAAGGCTGGTTATCACGGGATATGCCCTACACACCCGAAGCACTCAGCCATCTCTTCTTGGCACTCACCATACCCGGCGTACAAGCCATCCTCACAGAAAATCAGTTGGAAGACCTGTTATCCGAATCATCTATCCCTTAAACGTCGATAAGCCCGCATCTCCAAAGGGGGCGTCACGTTCTTGCACCGCTTGACGGAATCCAGCCTCTGCCGCCCGTTGTTGGAAGCCATACCCTTCCGGTGTGTGGCGCGTGATGCCATCGAAGACAACTCCCAACACCTGTGTGCTATGCAACCCTTGTGCATACAGCGTTTGATTCACCAGCAATTTCATCATCATGAGCTGGTTAATCGGCAATTGAGCGATTCGATTCACGAGTATCTCAGTGCGTTCATCGATGGATTCTGTGGGGGCAGATTCGATTGCCAAGCCCCATTCCACTGCTTCTGTACCAGAGAGCGAATCCCCCGTGAAGAGGAGACGCTTCGCCCGTTGTGCCCCGATGCGATATGCCCAGAGTGCCGTCGTTGGACTGCCCCAGACACGCGCGGGTGGATAGCCGATTTTGGCAGTGTCTTCAATGATGAGCAAATCGGAACAGAGTGCCATATCCATCCCACCTGCGATGCAATAGCCATGCACCTTACACACTGTCGGCTTCTGACTATGAAACAAGCTCATGAATCCATTCGCAAAGCGACTCATCATCGCGTAATCAATCATGGGGTCCCATGTCGCATTAGGATTGTGATTCTGGGCTTGGATAAAGGGGTCAAGGGCTGTGCCGAGTCGACTCTCGTCAACAGGGTCTTCGCCTTGCATACCTTGTTCGGCACTGCTGACCAAGTCATAGCCCCCACAAAAGCCCGTGCCATTCCCCGAAAGCAAGATGACATGCACCTGTGGATTGAGATTCGCTTCTTCCACACATTGCGCCAGCTCAAAGGGCATATCAAAGGTGATGCCGTTGCCGCGCTTAGGGCGATTTAAG
>JANQRM010000444.1 GCA_028284565.1 Anaerolineae bacterium
ATACCCTGCTCGGCGGAACGAATCATCGCTTCAGCCACGCGCAAACCCATGTATGCATCTTCAGGGTCTAAGACGGTAATCGGTTGGTCATCAACAATACAGCGCACAAAATATTGAATTTCATCTCGTAACGCCCCCACAATCGTCCCATGCACAAGGGGCCAATAATTCGTATCGGGGACTTCCACCTTATCCGTCCAAAAGCTCAAGCCATTGCCCGGCACTTCTGCCATTGCTGTGCCGTCAGTTCCAATCACTTCGAGCAAGACATGCCCCCGCCATGGAGTCGTATCCGGCAAGAGCCAATTCGATTCAATGACCCCCAGCGAGCCATCCTCCATCGTGATGATTCCCCAAAAGACATCATCCCCTTGCCCACTGACATTCATGCTTTTCATATAGACTTCAACGGGTTTGCGCCCCTCAAAATACCAAAGGATAAGGTCAATATCATGCACACCCGTGGTATAAAGCCGATTGGAATGGTGGTAAAGCGGAATCAGGAAACGTGCGAGATTACGTCGTCCGAACACCGTCACTACCCGACCTAACTCCCCATTTTGGATACGTTCCTTAATTGCGGCACATCCGGTATCAAAACGCAAAACATGTCCCACCATCAGCTTGCGGTTCAATCGCCTGGCTTCGTCAATTATCTGACGCGCTTCATCCAAATTGGAACTGATTGGCTTTTCGACAAAGACATCGATCCCACGCCGAAGTGCGCTCATAACGGGTTCAAAATGACGTGTATCGGGCGTAACAATATGAATGGTATCCGGTTCAATTTGCTCCATCATTGCCTGAGCATCACTAAAAACCTGATTGACCTGATATTGTTCTGCCAGATTGCGAGCCACTTCCTCATTGACATCGACAATCGCACAGACCTCCACACCTTGCATATTAGCTAAGACGTCCAGATGCCTAGCACCAAAGTCTCCCACCCCTACGACAGCTGTTTTGATGGTCATCGGCTACTCCACTCGTTGAATCGTTACTGGTTTGCGTCCTTCTAAGCGGATACGGAAGGCAAGCTCTCTCAACGCATCCATCCCAGAAACAAATTGTGCGAATAAATTCACTTTGACCAAGCCATCGAGCATCTTGGGACCTGTGTTGCGATCATAAAAAAACATCAGTTCACTAAAGTCATCATCCACATCAACAAAACCTTTTGCTTGCAAAGAGGCAAAGCCAATCTCCCATGGTAAGCATGTTGTTGTCGCATTTTCTGGTTCAATAGGGTGATAGTTCGGTAAAATCATCGCCAATTCTGGACCAGAATAGATAGCATGTTGAAAATAGGTCGAAACGGGTAACAACTGCCACACCAACTGGCAGGTTCGGGGGGCGTGTTCTTCCCATAACACCGCTTTTGCAGAAATCCCTTCCGTCTCTGATACAAACTCAATCTGTCGTGTCATACCGTTCTCCTGTTTATTGAATGTCATAGAGTCGACGGGCATTATCACCAAGAATGTGGGCTTGCTCTGCCTCACTCAAGTCATCGAGACAATCTGTAATGCAACGCAACACCTGCGCGTACGAGCCAACCAATGTCGATACGGGCCAATCGGTTGCCAACATCAGCCTTTGTGGACCTAGCGTGTCAACGAGCTTGTCAACATAGAGACGCACCTCACCCACAGACCAATCCTGCCAACATGTTTCTGGAAACAGCACCATAATCCCCGATAGCTTCACCCATATTTGCAGATGGGATGCGATACTCGCTAACATCTGCGACCATTCCTCAAAGCAATGTGAATTCGGTTTCCCAAAATGATTAATCACCAATGTGAGTTCGGGGATGGCATCCGCGAGTTGGGGCAAGATGCCCCAATGGGTATGATTTATGAGCAATTCAAAAATCAATCCGTGTTCTGCCAAAACACGCAGTCCTCGTAAGACTGTCGGTTGTAGAATCCATTCGGCTTCTGGTTTAAGCTCTAAGGGGTCTCGGATGCCCTTAAATTTCTCGTAACGACAGAGCCTCTTTAATTGTTCATCAAGGTCATCTGCTTCAAGGTCAGCCCAGCCAATCACTGCTCCGATAAACTCATGTGCCATCGCTAAATCCAACAAGTCTTGGTTATGGGCATCATTCGTTTCAATTTGAATCAGCACCGTGCGGTCAACTTCATTCGCCAGAAGTAAAGGTTTCATGTCTTTTGGGGCAAAGTCCCGCAGAAGTGGTTGTAGCAATGATGGACTGCCATAGGCGTCATAAATGGCTTGATATTGCGCTTGTCTCCACAGATGATGGTGAGCGTCAACAATCATTTGGGCATCCCTCTCATGCGACCATCACCTGTTGCTTTGGCTGACGGGTAAACAAGGTCAGCACACCTAACAATACTGGAAAAATAGCAAGGAAGGTCAAGATGGGGTTGTATGTACCAAATACATCATATGCTACACCCAATGGGACGGGACCCAATGCCGATGCGGCAACCAAAATTGTCGATGTCACACCCGTAATGCTCCCCAGATGTAGCCGACCAAAATACTGCGCCCACATCACATTATTCACTGCCAGCCATAAGCCTCCTGTGAGTCCCAGCACGATGCCATAAAGTAATGCCTCTTCTGTGCCGGGGATAGCTTGTGCTAAGACCAAGCAAATTGCCTGAAAAAACAACGCCCCCGCCAACAAAAACCGCGCGGGGATATGGTCAATCAGGACACCGCCTACCAAATTGGTCAGAGCAATCGTCAATGAAATGGGCAGGAACACGCTCGCCGCCACATCTGCACTGTGTCCATTGCTAGCAAAGATACTCACCATATGAAAGTACAAGCCCGTTGTCAGCATACTAATGAGCGCAACCCCTGCAATGAGAATCCAAAACACAGGGGAACGCAACACCTCACGTAGCTCCCAATGTGCTTCTTGAAGCAGGTCATCATCATTATCTGAGTCGTCTTCAGCTTGCGATGGTCCGCGTCCATCGGGATACTGTCCATACAATTCGGGATTGTCCCGCAAGAAGA
Organism: Anaerolineae bacterium; assembly: GCA_028284565.1. Next base: position 2,998 of record JANQRM010000444.1, read on the forward strand.
GGTAGCCCAATGGCAAAATCGTCACCAAGACCATCACCCCCAAGACGATAAACGCCGATTCCCAACCCAGCTGTGAAATCAGCCAATTCGTCAAAATAGGAAAGCCACCCAGCCCCACCAATGACAACGCCAATCCTGACATCCCCATAACAGCACCACGTCGCCGTACCCACCACTGATTAATCACATTTTGGCTGACTAAGGTTAAACTGCCCTGCCCCAGCATCCGTAGTCCCAGAAAACCTACACCCAACATCAAAGCATTCCGAACCGAACTCATGAGGATGCAAGCCAAGCCGAACAACAACGCAATCCAGACAATCATCTTCTGCGACCCATAGCGGTCTATGAAGCGTCCGACAAAGGGCAACGCCAGACTACCCAGCAACGTCGCCCCAGCATAAAGCGCACTCACTAGTGAACGGGTGACATCAAGGTCATCAATAAAATGGTCAATAAAGATAGAGATTAAGTTGGTCTGTCCCGGCATCGTCATAATCAGACCCAGTGTCCCCACAAGCATAATCACCCAGCCATAAAACACAGGCGAGGCTTCAATGACTTTGCTGTATCGGGGGTTAATTTTTTGGGAACTCACCACTCGCACATCCATCCTGACTTATAACCTGAACAGATTCAACGCCGTTTTGCCCATCATCCACCCTTGCTCATCAACAGTTAGCTTCGGGAGCTGATGACTCAAGATATCAGTTGCTTGTGCATAAGTCTCACCTGCATGAATGACCAATGGATAATCGGATGCCCACATCAGACGTGATGCCCCAAAAGCCTGATACAGTTCCTCAACTTGGGACGACAGGTCAAGATAGGGATAGTCCTCCTGAGACAAAGCATAGAATCCCGACACCTTGACAAAAACATTCTCCAACGCACTCAAGTTCAACAAATGCTGAAACGCCTCTTTAGTGGAGGAATTTACACCCGGAAAACGCCCCATATGGTCGATAATAACATTTACAGAAGGAAACTGACGGATGACCGCCTCTGCCATTACCAGTTGATGCGCGTCAAGCAATATCCCGATGACCAAACTCGTTGATGCACACACCTCCCACAGGGGAAAGGTCCGCTTATCCGCAAGCCATGTCGATTGAGGCTGAGCAACAGGCTGAAGTCGCAAGCCAACCACACACGCGAGTTCAGCCAAATGAGCGAGCTGATGAGGTGCATCTTCAGCGAGTGGGTCAACTTTGACGATGGAACAAAAACGCTTAGGGTAGCGTTGCGAGCAATCCACAATATAGCGATTGTCGTAGCCATAACAACTGTGTTGCACAATCACTGCCTTCTCCACATCCGCTTCGTCCATGACAATCAACAGGTCTTCAACAGGTGCATCATAAGTTGGGCGAAGTTGATAATGCGGGTCCCAAGGATAATCAGACGAATCCGCAAGGAACACATGCACATGACTGTCAATCTGCATGACCCTTATCCGATACTTCATGATTGGACGGTAATTGAACAACCCTCCCTGTCTGGGCAGACTCATACGCCGCTTGAATGATTTGGACTGCCCGCATCGCGCTTTCAGTCGAGATGAACGGTTTGGCATCATGCAAAATCATATTTCGGAAATTCTGGAGTTCAACAACTA
>JANQRM010000452.1 GCA_028284565.1 Anaerolineae bacterium
TTCATTGTCCCCGGTCCAGATACGAATACGCTCTCCAGTTATTGGATGTGGCAGTGTCCAACTAGGTGTGGTTTCTTCGCCTGTATCGGTGCTTTCCCATTTATCAGAAAACCATTCGTCACTTCAAAGGCTAATATACGGAGTATGTTCAACAGCACTTGAGTGCCGAATTTCCCAACTTGGTGAGCTACGAGCGGTTTGTGGAACTGATGAAGCGGGTGGGGGTTGCCTTATATGTCTATCTGCATCATTGTCTAAGCGACTGCACGGGGGTATCGTTTATTGATATTACGGCTCTGGCAGTCTGCCATAATCGTCGGATTCATCAACATCGGGTCTTTGAGAGCTATGCTTAACAGGGGAAGACGAGTTTAGGTTGGTTTTATGGCTTTAAGTTGCATTTGGTGGTCAATGAGTAGGGGGAGATCGTCCTCTTTGACCTCATCTCTGGTAATGTCCATGATGCCCATATGCTGGATCAAGTCGCCGGGTGGCTCTTCGGCAAACTTATCGGCGAGAAAGGCTCTCTCGCAACCGAAAACCACCTCTCTTGCTGATAAAGGCATAGAATTGATTACCTCTACTCGACGCAATTGAAACAACTGCTCATCTCATTAGAGAGCAAGGTCTTATTGCGAAAGCGAGGCATTGTCGAAAGTGTCAACAATCTACTCAAAAACTGGGTGCAGATTGACCATACGCGACATAGAAATCCCAACAACTTCTTTGTCAATCTCATGGCGGGCTTAATTGCCTATTGCTGGAAACCACGAAAACCTACCATTTGTATTGATGAGCAGGAACTGGTTTTGCTTCACCAACTCTCTACTTTTCCTTCTATGGGCGCATTATTGTCGATCCGGTCGATTTTCTGCGTACCAGTCTTTGCAAAGGTTATGTCTCAGTCTAGTTTTCTACACAAAAATAGATTAATCACCATAAACATAATCTCAAGAAGGAAGTTTTCCTTCAATTTTCAAGTTCTGATCAACATTGTTCTGATGAGAGTGTTTTGGGTATAGTGATCTGTGGTTTGGAGTTTTGCAAGAAATTAAAGCCCAGTCTGGAGGTATTCCGATGACAATCGCATCAACTTTAGAAGGCATAACTCATTCTCAATTCAAACACGTCTGTACATTACTGGTTGAGGCAATGGAAGCGTATCAGGTTCCTGGTGTGACCATCGGCATTCAGAACAGAGATAAGGAGTATGTAGCCGGTTTCGGCATCACCAGTGTGGAAAACCCTCTGGCCGTGACACCTGACACATTGTTTCGGATTGGTTCTGTTACGAAGACCTTCACTGGAACCCTTGCAATGACTCTCGTTGAAGAAGGGCGACTGGATTTAGATACACCGATTCAATCTTATATGCCGAATTTTCGCCTCTCAGATCGAGAGACTACTAAACGGGTTACGATGCATCATCTCCTGACCCATGTTGGGGGCTGGAGCGGGGATTACTTTGATGATTCTGGCGAGGGTGATGATGCGTTGGCTATCATGGTGGAGAGGATCGCTCGCTTGCCTCAGATCTTTCCATTGGGTGCTTACTGGTCATATAACAACACTGGATTTCAGATTGCAGGGCGTGTGATCGAAACGATCACGGGACAGACGTTCGAGTCGGTATTACAGGAACGTATTCTGGACCCACTGAGTATGAGCCAGACCTTTATCAAGAGTTCTGATGTCATCACACATCGCTTTGCTGTTGGACATGAGCATCTTCATGAGGCACCTCGCCCCGTAGTGAATCGCCCCTACGCTATCCCACGTGCCAGAGGTCCCGTCGGCAGAATCATATCGACTGTAGCTGATCTACTGAAATATGCCCGTTTCCATATGGGCGAATCGGGTAACCACATTCTCTCTCCAGAGGGGCTTCAATACATGCAATCGATGCAGGTCGAAGTTGGAGCAGGCACATTTGACGCGACAGGGCTGACATGGATGATTAGCAAGGTAGGCAACGATACCGTTGTTGGACACTCTGGTGGCACTAAGGGGCAGAGAGCAACTCTAATGATGGTGCCAGAAAAACACTTTGCAATCATAATTTTGACTAATTCTTCACGTGATTATCAACTACACAACACAGTGAATGATGCCGCTTTCAAAACCTTCCTCGGTATTAAGCCAGCACCTAAACCAGAACCGATTGAGATGACTAAAGCCGATTTATTACCCTATGTTGGTGAATATGATCGGGAGCTGACACATATTAGGCTGACGATCAAAGATGGAAAAATGATGGCACACATCACGCCCAAGGGCGGGTACCCCACGCTAGACACACCACCACCGCCTGCACTATCCCCTGTCGAACTGAATTTTTACGGAGATGATCGGGTTGGTATCGCGGATGGAGCGATGAAAGGGACACGGGGAGAATTTATTTACGATGATATAGGGCGGTTATTTGGGCTACGGTTCGCCGATCGGATTCTACCTCGAAGTGTGCAGGAGCACCCGAACTAAAGGTATGGTGATAACCGCGACTGGCTTCGAACCGGAACGCGTTTTTGTAATCGGGAGATAGAGTGCCAAATGAGCATCGACATGTTAAGTTGGTTGGGTACGGATTCGGTTTCAGCTTATTCTTCGCGGCTAATGCGCATTGCAAAGAAGATGTTACGCTTCGGACATGGTTTTAACAGTGAGGCGCACATTCGGGTAATCTCCTCGTGTAACTGTATTGAGTGCAGCGTATCAAAGTGAGGATACTTCACTCCTGAAATTTCAGGCTTCGCCTAGTAATTTCCGAAATCCGGTCGCAAAACAATCAAACATAAGTTTACTTTCTCATCAGCATCACAAATCTCCGCAATTGCTACGGTTAATGTGTAGCTTTTGTTACACATGAAGATAGCTCTTACTACTTCGTCAGGCAGAAGCGAATTCCGTGCCAATTCAGTCACTAACTCGTCAATTAGAGGGGTGGTAAAAAGTTGGTAATATCACTAAAAGAGTGTTTCCTTCGCCTATAATGTCTGCAAGCGGGGTTAATGGAACAGCAAATTAAGGATTACAAACTATCTGAAGAAATTGCACAGGGTGGTTTCGACAAGGTTTACCGTGCATTTCAATCGGCTATCAACCGGGAAGTTGCTGTTAAAGTCATCCATCCACATTTAGCGAACCAACCAGAATTTATTCGTCGCTTTGAAGCAGAGGCACAAATCATTGCCCGGCTGGAACATCCCTTCATCATCTGGCACGCCTCGCAAGACGTTCTCGCAGTTTTTCGCGTTGAATCAAGGCTCTACGACAAGCGATTAAGCTCTTTGTCTACGCTTGACACTCTCGATAACTCTATCGCAAACGCTTTCCTGATTATCCTGCTCACCTCATGGCTTTCATATGACCGCCTATTTCCCCCACTCCCTGAGTTTGCATGTTTTTCCTACCTCACCCATGTTAGAAAATGCTGAAAGGGAATTGACTGGTGTAGCCGGCACACCTTATCGGCTGGCTGAACCCCTCTCTAAGATTGCTCCCCATTATGCTGCAATCGTCATCGACACGCCCCTCCTTTTCATTATTGACAGAAATGGGCTTGCTGGCAGCTACGGATGCGATTGTGCCGGTTGAACCGCGTTATTTAGAACAGTCGGTTTGTTGAGCGTTATCAACAAGATCCTTGATATCCGAGAAGATTGGCGACATCCCAACTTGCATGTGAGCGGTATTCTCGTGATGAAGTTGAACCAACGAATGAAGGGGCATCAGCAACTGCTTGCTGAACTCAAAGCGTATCCCATCTTGGGTTCGCTGGTATGTGGGGTGATTCCACAAAATGAAGCGGTGTCCTATTCTCACCATCACCATATGAGTGTCTTCCACTACGATCCACAAGCGGTGGCGAGTCAGGCGTACGCTCAGCTTTTCAGCGACCTTGTGCGCCAGCTAGCTAGTACGTCGGAAGGCGAGGTGGTCGATGGCTCGCAAATACACAAAATCTAGCCTACTCGATAGCGTCACCGCTTATATGCTCGGCGGTGATGACACGGACTTTTTTCAGGAGGATGGCCTTAGACCCATCACCATACACAAGATGAACAGGAATAGCAAAATTAGTTTGTAGATAAATCGCATATATCATATCCGTCATACAAAGATTTGTTTGAGTACAGCTCCATCGTAACGGTGGCAACGCAAACAACCCTGCAGAATTATCAGTTTTGAGGAATCAGTTTTTCAGGAAAGCGAAGAAAAATTACAGCTTAACCTTCGTGGTTATTGCCTAAACCAGTCTCTCGTGCTTCAAAATGGCTTGTGCGTGATCAACAATCTGTAACTTGCTGAAGATATTGGACACATGATTTCTTACGATTTTGAGGGAGATATTCAGTTGCTGGGCGATTACTCCGTTCGATAGATGACTCGCAATTAGATTCAATATTTCGCATGCACGTTCCGTCGGTTCAGAGAAGATAAATTGCAAATGTTTCTTCGGTTGTTGAACATCCGCAAAGAAGGTCATCAACCGACGCGCAATGGCTACCCCGAAAATTGCTTCTCCACTCGCGACCGCTTGAAAAGCTCGCATTAAGTCGGCTTTCATTGTGCCTTTCAGCTGATAGCCTCGTGCACCCGCACGCAAAGCCGAAAATACAAAATCGTCATCTTCAAACATCGTTAGGGCTATGATGGCAATTTGCGGACTTGTGTGTAGAATGCGCCGTGTAGCTTCAATGCCGTTGATATCAGACATTTGTATCAAAAAGATATCAGGCTGTAACTTTATCGCCGGCTCTACGGTTTCACTTCCAGTGCCAACCTCACTGACTATAGCAATATCCTGAGATGACTCCAATAAGGACGAAGACCAGATCGAAATAGTGCATTGTCATCGGCAATTAAAACTGTAATTTTCTCCATATCGTGACCTATTCTCTGCATAAAGAGACAAAAATTTTTGTACCTGCACCGGGTTCAGATTGAATAATACACAAGCCGCCGAGTTCTGCCGCTCGTTCGTGAATTGAGTTAAGCCCGACTCCAGCGTGACGCTTTGTAGGTAAGCCAACGCCATTATCTTTGATTTCGATATCCAATTTGCCATTGAGTTGTAAACAAGCAGTACAATTATGTGCGTGAGGGGGATAGATAAAGCCTTCAGTAGTAGCATGCTGTATAAAGTGTTCATTTTTTGCACCGAAGCGACGGCGCAGTTTCTCGCGTTCCCAATATACACGGTGCTTAGTGATGCCCAACACCTAATTTGTCAACAACACTCACATACCGGAAAAGCAACTCACATCCGGAAAGCTGTACGAGTAAAAATAGCGTTAGCCGAACAGCGTGGTTCGATAGGGGATGCCGGGTTGCCTTGTTCTGGTAAACGCTATTTCACGACAGCGATGATTACAAGTTAGATGCTTTTAAGGCGTGTGGGAATAACTTGCGAAAAGTCAGTCGCAGAGGTGGCAATGTTTTCGAGCGAAGATACGTGTACATTGGCTCGCGGTATGGTTTCTGCATTTATGAGCGCGGTACAATCATCAAAGCCTTTATCGTACTCCGCGATAATGTTGTTGGTAATGAGGCACTGGTTCAGGAGTTACAAGATTTTGTCAAAAATAGAATCGCACCGTATAAATATCCGCGTGCCATAGAATTTATCGATTCTCTACCTCGTACGGATACCGGCAAGTTACAGCGATATGTCTTGCGGGCGAAGGGATAAGCTATGCAGATTTTACAACCTCCCGGCTGGGCAAAACCCCGTGGCTATGTGAATGGAATCGTTGTGAGTGGTCAATGCGTGTTTGTAGCAGGGCAAATTGGCTGGAATGCGAATCAAGAATTTGAAACACAGGACTTTGTTGGGCAAACCCGCCAAGCCCTAGAGAACATCGTGGTGATCTTAGCCGAAGCCAACGCACAACCCAATCACATTACGCGGATGACATGGTATGTTATTGATAAACGTGTGTATCTGGCAAACGCGAAAGCCATTGGAATAGCTTACCGAGAGATCATAGGCAACCATTATCCAGCGATGACCGCAATTGAAGTGTCTGGCTTATTGGAAGATGAGGCACAGGTCGAGATCGAAGTGACCGCTGTCATTCCTTAACTCTTAAAAAGGCGATTGGCACGTTATTGGTGAGGGAGCAGTACAGAACCCATATTTTCCCAAATGTATCTATCACTCTAAGCGCAGTTATATAATGAGTTGATACATACATTGTTGTTGTAGGTGATGGAAGCGAATGTCTGGGAATTGGTGTCGCAGATGTTCAAATAAGGATTGAACACCGATAATTTCGCTCACAGGATGATTGACAACAACCATTGCCAAATTCATATCAACGGCAAAGGCTCCATCGCGCCAATATTCAATGCCGTCGTCGGTGCAGATACCCAAATCTATATCATAATCTTTCACCCAATCAATGAACGGTGAGATCGCCCCTGTTCCAATGCATAGACGCTTCACCATCTTCTCAGGGGCGCCGATTAACTGAACGGCTTGCTGACCATAAGGTTGGGTACAGTTTGCAACGTGCCGAGCAACGTCAAGTGCCGACCCGAAATCTTGTTCATAAACTCGGAAATGCTCGGTGACAATCGTTGGCTCGTGCCATTCAAACAATTTGCCCCATGAGTCGGGGATACCTAGCACAGGATATTGATCCCAGAGGTCATGACAGCGAAAAATAATCAGGTTTTGTTCCTCAATAAAACGTTGCTTAGCTTGTACTGATTCAAAGCGTTGAATTTCAGCATCTGTATCAAAGTGATTATAGTAGGTCGGTTCATGTGTTATGAATACATTGCAACCCAATTCGACTGCTTGCTCTAGTGCAGAGGTATAGCTCATCCAAGCGATGGCAACCCCTGTGATCTCTGTTTCTGGATTGCCTGATTTGAAAGTATCTACCGTATTGTCTGGATAGCTCCAATCACCGCTTAACGATTGTAAATAGGTTTGCAATTCAATTGCCTTCATAACAAGACTTTCATGAAATAAGTGGTTTAATGAGGAATGCCCAATTGATGCAGACGGCGATGCAGGATTTCGAGGGCTTGATGAAAGGGTTCTTCGAGATAAGCAATATGGTCGGAAAGATTATGAGCATGTGTGACCTGTTCAGGATGGTCATGTAAGGCGTGATTGCGAATATAGGACAGGTTGCCAGAAATGAGCGTCAGCATATATTGAATCGTCTCTGCATCGGCAAGTTGATAGTCTCTATCGCAGGCAATATAAATTGGTGAGGTATGTGCCATGATACCCCGTCGTCGCAGATCATAATGTCGTCGCGCTGTGTAATTGAGACCTGCACAACGGGCGGCTAACCATGTGTTACCGTTAACTTTCACACGGAGATTGAGGCTTAACTGCTGACTCCCCTTCTTTTCTTGAGTTTCTGCAACGACCTGCCCTTCCTGAACAATCTGTAGAGTGTGGAGTGGAAAGATAGAAGAAGCACGTGCTTCAATTTCAACTGTCCCACCACCTTTGATGTTGAGCATACTCCCAATGGGCTGTCCATTGACCTTAAACCAGATGAGCGCACCCCCACTGACAAACGTGTTTCCACTTTGCAGGGCTTTACACCAATTGGTATAGGTGAATTCTTGATTGTGTGGAATGTGGGCATAGGTTCGGTAAAGTCCAACGGGTGTACTCGACGACATTTTATCTGTACCACCGACAAGCGGGAGTCGATAGCCAGCATTGAGATAGCGATAATACTCCTGATGTTCAAAGGGCATGGAGTCCAGCATTTCTACAGCATCAGCGCGACCAGTGGCGATGAGCGTGGCAATTTCACCATTTGGTGTTGGGAAATGGGGTGCAATCACGAGTGCATCTTGTTTATGCGCTTCATCTGCCCAGTGACTGAGTGTCGTTTCTAGTGATCCACCCAGTTCAGCTTCTGGCGGTCCTCCACTGCCCCACGGCATGATGGGTGATTTTAAGCCCAATAAGCTCAGATGCCCTAAAATATGCTGGCGATTTTCTTGTGAGACATAGACGAGAGTTTGCTTATCGGAAGATTGATGGACATGTCCTGTAAATTCTTCTGTGTTGGTATACAAATGCCCCCACTGACTTTGCAGGAGATTGACAATCTGTAAATCTTCTCCCTGCGCTTCGTTCATCGCGCCCTGTGCAGAGAGAAAGTGAACGTGGGTGTCGGCACTATAATACCCCTCGGTTTTCATATCGAGGTGGCGTTTTAATGTCAATTGCAGATGGGTTTGACCGGGTTCAATTTGCACCCATTGTCGAATGGGTTCATATTCATAGCCGCGCGCAATATCCACTAGCACCTTTCCACGTGGCAACCATCCTTGACAGGTACCATCTATATAAGCGTAGGTCATTTGCCCCAAGCGGACATCTCCGCCCACGTCGATATGCCATGTGCCAAAATTGGAGAATAAGGGCGCATGATGACCATGTGGTGCATAGGGAATCCCGTCTTCCGAATGGAAGGCAACTCGACAGGGAATTGGCTGGTTGGTCGCTTCATCAAGCACTTCAACCTGCACCCAATTGCGTCCTGTTTCGATGCGCTCGATTCGGATGTGGGATGTTTCAACCTGCCCCGTTGCTTCGAGGTCACGCCACGCCACAGTGTCGATGACTTGTTCGTCACTTTTTATTGTTAAGGTTGCGGAGGGAATACCGGTGACTTTGGCATAAGCTGGGCTATTTGACTTGTTTTTGGGCGCACCATAGCCCCACATGGATGGGTCTGCCTTGTCAAGTGGTGTCGCGGGTAAGGGATAGGTATAGGTCGCAATCCCTCGGTCAATTTCCACATCGAGATTGAAGGGTTGCTCTGCGGATTGGGAATCGAGGAGTGTAATTTTGATGGGCTGGACTGGCGTTTTCACCAAGGGATATTCGTCCTGATACCCAAGTGTTATGCCACCAATCACAAATGTCTGCTCTTGGGGATGGATATGGATTGCTTGAATCACCTTCTGAGGGCTGGGGTTCTTCCATACCCAGATGTAGTAGCCCTGTGGTAAGGGGGTAATCACTTCTGTTTGACGTAATCCTGTATCTTGCCAATGTCCATCTGTACGGGGCAAGGTGGTGGCTTGCTGGTCAGGTACACTGAGGAAGGGATCATGTCCCCATGGAAGTGGAACATTGCCGATTTCAAAACGTTCTCGGATACTCGTAGGAACACTCGTGTTATCGTCATATTGAAATTCATAACGGGCAATCTCAACACCAAGGGGTCCGCCCTGCCAGAGTTTGGTTTCCAAGACCGCGTGAGCAAAGAGGAGATAATAAGCGGGTTTGTTCACAGATAACGTGACGGTTTCTTGATACAAGCCAACCCGACCAAAGCCCAGCAAACAAGACGAGAAATCAGGTGGTTCTGTCCCGATTAAGAAAGGCAGTCCATGGAACACTTGCTTGCCGATTGGCGGCTCTTTTGGACGGGGTTCAAGATAGGTTCCGCCAGATGTATAAGTTGCGGGATCATAGAGTGATACACCTGCATTACAATAGGCTGAGAGGTCAAGAGGTTCATAGTCAATCGGTGTGGACATAAGGTATCATTCAACGGCAACAAGGTGTGTTTTTTATTCGTCAAAAGCAGAACGATTCGTCTAGTTTCGAGTGTACCCCATTATTTACATTTCGGCATGATTTGAGGACAATATGGCAGACTCCGCAATTGGTAAGGTCACCCAACATACGATTAAACAGCATCAAGTCTTGCTTCAGTGTGGCGATGCAAATGTCTCTGTTACGGCACTCTCACCAACCATGATTCGTGTACGGATGTCGCCACAGGGGGGCCTTGCCTACCGACGGTCATGGGCGGTGCAACCGGCTGATGAGCATTTTCCATTGGCAACAATTCAGGTTACAGAAACCGAGTCATCGTTCACGATTCATTCAGGGGTAATGTTGGTGCGTGTGTGGCGTTCACCCTGTCGTATTGAATTCCTGTCATCCGATGAGCAGGTATTTTGTGCTGACCAAACGGGGTTGCGTTGGGACGAAACGACCCTGTACTTGGCAAAAACCATTCCAGAATCTGAGCATTATTATGGCTTTGGTGAGCGCACTGGTTCGCTGGACAAATTAGGCTATCGCATGACGAATTGGACGAGTGATGCTGGTGAAACAGTCGGCATTTTACATGATTTGAATACTGACCCCATGTATATGGCAGTGCCAATTTATATGGGCTTGCGACAAGGTTTGGCATATGGTGTCTTTTTGAATAGCACATGGCGGAGTGCCTTTGATGTTGGTAAGACACATGCGAGACAATTAGTGATTGAAACCGCTGGAAGCGAATTGGATTATACCGTCGTTTTCGGTCCCCGTCCGGCACAAGTCCTACAGCAAATCGGACAGCTTGGTGGCACGATCCCCATGCCACCACTCTGGTCACTCGGTTATCATCAAAGTCGCTGGGGTTATCGAACCGAGCAAGAAGTCCGTGAACTGGCGAGTGAGTTTCGTCAACGCGACATCTCGTGCGATGTCATCCATCTGGATATTGATTACATGGATGGCTATCGCGTGTTTACTTGGAATCAGGAGCGTTTCCCTGCACCTAAGCAATTGCTGGATGAGTTGCACGAGGCAGGCTTTCATGTCGTTAGCATCGTCGATCCCGGTGTAAAAGTGGACACTGATTATGCGGTTTATCAAACAGGCTTATCACAAGATGTCTTTATCCGACGAGCCGATGGCAGTGTATTCACGGGCTATGTCTGGCCCGATGAGTCTGCCTTTGCTGATTTTTTGCATCCCACAGCGCAGACATGGTGGCGTGAGCATCTGGCGACCTTTACCTCAGTTGGAATTGATGGCATCTGGAATGATATGAATGAGCCGACGGTGTTTGAGAAACCCTTCAGCGAGGGCGATGGTAATATTGGCACGATTGACCTAGATGCGTTACAAGGTCTACCAAACGAGCGTACCACCCACGCTGAAGTACATAATCTCTATGCCAATTTGATGGCAGAAGTCACCTACCAAACCCTCCGTGAGCAAAAGGGAGTAAGACCTTTTGTCTTGTCACGCGCAGGATTTGCTGGCATTCAGCGATGGGCGACGATATGGACAGGTGACAACAGTTCGTTTTGGGAACATCTGGAATTGGCAATGCCTCAGTTGCTCAATCTAGGGCTATCAGGCGTTCCCTTTGTCGGGGTGGATATTGGCGGGTTTGGAGACAATGCCACGCCGGAGTTGTTCGCCCGTTGGATGCAGTTTGGCATCCTGATGCCCTTCTGCCGCGCACATAAAGAAACAGGGACAGAACGCCATGAACCATGGGCATTTGGGGAAGAGATAGAAGCAATCGTCCGCCAGTATTTACAGATTCGATATCGCTGGTTGCCCTATCTGTATACCCTCTTCTGGGAAGCTCACAAACACGGGACACCTATTCTACGACCACTTCTCTATGAATTCCCAGATGATAAACAAACGTATTCGCTTTACGATCAGCTCCTTCTGGGTCCCTACCTGATGGCGGCTCCAGTGTATCAAGCAGGTTGTGAAGAACGTCAGGTTTATCTACCCGCCGGAAGCTGGACAGATTATTGGACGGACAAGGCGTTGATGGGACCAACAATACTCACGGTCAAAACACCACTCACTCATCTGCCTCTCTATGTGTGGGCAGGAGCCTGTATACCATCCACTCAGGCTGTCCAAACAACACGTGATTACCAACTCAAGCCCCTCATTCTGGATATTTATCCCGACAAGAAAGGTGCTTTTACACTCTATGAAGGTGGTGGTCTCTCCTTTGAATTTGAACAGGGTGTTTATGCGACAACCACTATCGAGATGCAAGTTGAAAATGACCAGTTCACCGTGTTGATTGCTCCGCGCGATGGGTTGTATGAACCACCTCAGCGTGTCCTTGTGCTACGGATTCATGGCTTGTTCGACGGAGACTTCCCCTTGCAAGAGATCAAATCGACTCAATCTGCATTGGAACAAACTGTCGAGAGACGAATCTTAACCCTGCGCTTGCAAGATACAGGTGATGCGATGGCAATCTCATTACCTGCTAGGTACTTGCAGATTTGATATTAGGTTGCCATCCGAACAACCAGAGGCTCAGATGATGCACCTACCGAATGCACCCAATGACCGGAAAGATGATAAGTTTTATTGGGTTGCATAGTGCGAAAATGCTGTTGAAATAACACGCGGTCTCCTTGGCAAATCAACAGGACAACCGATTTCAAGAATTGGGACACACGAAATGAGAACTTGCGCGCCATAGAAAGGTCGGAAATACAATTCGGCGTAATCCAATAGATTGGCTGTTTAATGTGAATCGGTATAGGCTGTTTTACCCAGTTCCCTTCACTGAGATATTCTCGGATATGGAGAGCCGAGTGCCTGCCTTCCAGTGCGCTAATATCCGCAGTTTCTGCCCCATGTAAGAGATTCCCTGCCGCAAAAATTCCGGGAATTGATGTTCGGTATGCGGAATCGATACGTGGTCCTTTGGTGCCAATGTCAATCGTCAAGCCACCCCGACGCGCTAGTTCATTTTCGGGTATCCATCCCCCTGTAAACACCATTGTATCACAGTCGATTATGTCGGTTTCGCCAGTTTCCCTGTGGATGATCTCCACCCCTTCAACCCGCCGTTTGCCAAAGATGTTGCTGATTTTGGCATTCGTTACAATCCCTGTTCGCGCGTAAGTATCCATCAACAACCAGCGAATTGGGACATAGGGCAAATAGATTTGATGCTTTGGATACTCTGTTATCATCTTCGTGACTTTGACTCCCGCTTGTCGAAGTGTAATCAACGCAGACAGACTGACCAACTCCGCACCCACGATGACAGCTTGTTTCCCAATCGGAAGGTGATGCTCATCCACAAAGCGTTGTAAAGAACCTGTCGTGAAAATGCCGGTTGGACGACTACCGGGAATCAAGCGACTACTACGTGGACGTTCCCGACAGCCGGTTGCCAGTAGAACGGTTTGTGCTTCTATCGTACCGATTCCTTGTGGACTAGAGTAAGTCAGCGTGGTCGTATCGTCCCAACCCGTAATCGTCGTGGAGGTGCGGAGGGGAATATCTTTTTTGTAAATTTGTTGGACATAATATCGAGCATAGCGCGGTCCACTTGTGGCACGATGCAAATCTCGCAAACCAAAACCGACATGATGGCAAAGTCGTGGAATACCGCCTGCTTCGGGTTCTCGCTCAACAATCAGTACATCCTTCACACCCAGCTCATGCAGTTGAAGTGCCGCCGCCAACCCTGTGGGACCTGCCCCGACGATTAAGACCTTGACCTTTTCAACTGGCATTAACCGTTTCCAAACCCATCAGCGAATAGGGATTCAAGCCTGCTTCCTTCACCATAAGATCGACCAACCGCGCCTGACAATTAAAACCCTGACACCGCCCCTGCAACGCACGTGTTCGCCGCCGCAAGCCATCGAGTGAGCGTGCTGGAATATCGCTCTGTAACGCATCCACAATCTCACCACGAGAGACTTGTTCACAGTGACAAACGATCTCTCCATAATCTGGATTTTGTTGGATGAGGTCATCGGATTGGAAGGGACGTGACGCGATCTGTCCAATATAGGGCATTTTGACCGATTCAAAATTGGCTTTGGCGTTGAGGCTTAATCCCGCATCGTCGAGCAATTCAAGGACATATTCGGCAATCCCCAAGCAGGCAGAGACACCCGTTGAGCGAATCCCGCCGACACAAATGTAGTGCTGGTCAGCATGGAGATGAATTTGGTAATCTGCATGTTCAGTCGCGGCACGTAAACCCGCATAGGTCGCAACGACTTCTTCTTGCACGAGTGCAGGTAAAATCGCCTCCCCTTTGTCCATCAGCATCGACAATCCCACTTCGCTGGTGCGCGTGTTCGATTTATCGAGCAAATCCTCAGCCGTAGGACCCAGCAACACATTGCCATACACAGTTGGGCTAATCAGCACCCCTTTTGTTATCGATGTCGGGACAGGCAGAATAATATGGTTAACGAGTGACCGTGCCAATTTGTCAAAGACGATGAGTTCACCGCGACGTGGCGTGACCGTAAATTCATTGTGTCCCAGTTGGCGGTTGAGTTCATCCGCATATAATCCGGCAGCATTTACCAGATAATGACACGCAATATTTCCCGACGAGTTGTGTAAATAAATGACCCCATTTTTCGATTCCTCTATAGTCTGGACTGGGAAATTCAAGCGCGAGGTGACACCATTACGAACTGCCTGTGTTGCCAGTGCCAGTGGGATGGAGAAGGTACAGAGAATGCCCTCCCCCGGTACAAAGAGACCGCCCATTGCACCCGACTGCAAATGTGGTTCACGTGCTACAATCTCATCGGCACTGATGAGGTGAGCATCCGTGTCTCCGTTATGATGGGCGCGTTCTAGCAAGTGTGGAAGTTCTTCATATTGCTCGGCTGTCCATGCCACCAGTAACCCGCCAATCTCCTCAAAGGGAATGCCAGCTTGTGGCATATAGTCTTGATACAGTTCGTAACTCCGTCGTAGCAATCGGGCTTCTAAGGTATTGGGCTTCGCGTCAAAACCCGTATGCCAGATAGCGGTATTGGCTTTGGATGTCCCAACGCCAACATCGTCTCCTGCTTCCACAAGGACACAATTCAGATCATATTGAGATAGGGCGCGCGCAATCGCACTGCCGACCACACCTGCACCCACCACTGCCACATCATAGACCTTATCCATTGGGATTAACTTCATTTGAGTGGAAATGTTGAACGCTGGCTATCGCCTGTTGCCAACGAGCCAATCGCGTTTCTCGCTTGTGTTCAGGCATCTGGGGTTGATAAGTTGTCTCCGCCTGCCATTGGGAACGTAATTCATCAAGTGAAATCCCGAAGGCTGTATGTCGCGCAAGATTAGCCATACCAATCGCTGTCGATTCATGCGCTTTGGCGACTTGAATCTCCACATTCAAAATGTCTGCCAGATACTGCATTACATAGGGGTTGGCACTGATTCCGCCATCGACCTTCAAATACGGTGGAGTCAGGTCGGTATCTGCAATCATGGCTTGAACCACCTCATAAACACGATGAGCAATCCCTTCAAGCGTCGCACGAACAATATCGGCTGGAGATGTCGCACGGGTTAAACCGAACATCGCTCCTCGAACTTCACTTTTCCAATAAGGAGCCGCCAAACCCGCCAGTGCAGGCACGACGACAACCGCCGCCGATTTGGATTGCTCTGCAACATCCGCACTTTCCTGTGGTGTCGATAAAAAATTCAGACTTTCCACCAACCATTGTACCGCCGCCCCCGTGACGAAGATACCACCATCCAGCGCATAACTTCGCCGACCTACCAATTCCCAAGCGACTGTTGTTAACAACCCCTGATTGGACAATTGAGGCGTATCTCCAATGTTCATCAAGAGAAAACTACCCGTACCAAACGTACACTTCACATCCCCTTGTTGAAAACAAGCCTGCCCAAATAATGCCGCCTGCTGGTCAACTAATAAGCCGTACAAAGGCAACGTCATTCCATCAGCGAAAGGAACATCGCCATGTAAACTCGCCGAGGGTTGGATGTCGGGCAACAGGCTTCGGGGAATATCAAATAACTTGAGCAAGTCCTCGTCCCAATCAAAGGTGTGCATATTAAAGAGTAAGGTACGGGATGCGGTTGATGGGTCCGTGATATGCAATTGACCGCCTGTCAATTTCCAGAGGACCCATGTCTCCGTCGTCCCAAATAGAATATTGCCCTGTTCTGCCGCCTTCCGTAAATCTGGTTCCTCTTGAAAAACATACCGCAACTTGGGTGCAGAAAAATAACTATCCAGCAACAAGCCTGTTTTCTCGCGTAACCACATCTTGTCTATGTCCTGCGCGAGTTGGCTACAAATTTCAGCTCCACGCTTATCTTGCCAGACGATGGCGGGTGTCACAGGTTGTCCTGTAACTTTATCCCACAAGAGAAATGTCTCACCTTGATTATCAAACCCGAAGGCTTGAATGGGATAGGACTTCAACAAAGGTGTAACCGCTTCTTGAACCGTCTTCAAAATATCGTGAGGATTTTGCTCCACCCAACCGGGTCGCGGGAACTGTATCGGCACTTCGACACTGTTCTTTGCCACCAACGCCCCCGCTCCATCCAGCACAACCGCCGTGGTCTGGGTCGTACCCTGATCGATACCGAGAGTGTATAATGAGTGCTGATTCATCGCTTCACCCGGAGACTCTCGCATGTCTGACTTGGCAATGCATATTCAGCAAACCCCCTTGAGTGATACGCATGAGCATTTGAGAAATGAACGTGATTTTATCGACAATCCGCCTGATGTGTTGCAAAATCTCTTCGATAATTATGTGATTGATGATCTTGTGGTAGCAGGAGCGTCCATAGAAGCGGTTCAGGCATTGATAAATCCCGATAGTACAGATATTGCGGAACGCTGGGTGGGCGTGGCGCATTATTGGCAATACGTTCAATAT
This sequence comes from Anaerolineae bacterium, assembly GCA_028284565.1. The sequence goes on from JANQRM010000452.1 coordinate 16,471, forward strand.
ACAGGCTATGGACGGGCGGTTCAGTGGGTCGCCGAACACATCTACGGCATAACCCAACTCACGCCCTCCGCGATGGAAGCGACGACGGATGCGCTGAAAGCCCGCCAGCAATCGGGAGAACGCCTGCGAATTTTGCGCGACGAAGCAAACCTGAGTCATGTGCAGACAGATAATTTCACTTGGGAATGCCTGCCCGATGCGTCGGGTCTTGACTTCTTCTTTTATGATTTGTCGTGGCTGAGCTATGCCAACGGACACATTGATCCAGTGGCAATTCATGAGGCAGTTGCAGTTGATGTTCATGATGTACCCACTCTCAAACAAGCCATGCAAGCTCTCTTCGCCAAATATGCACCCGTCGCCATTGCGGTGAAAACACAACATGCCTATGACCGCACCTTACACTGGTCAGCAAGAGACGAAAGCGATGTCGCCTCGCTCTTACAAAAATCCTTGCAAGGCACACCACTGACCCCCATCGAGCAACAGTGTCTAGGCGATTGGTGTTTGGGATTTGGGGTCGAACTTGCCATCGAATATCAACTCCCCATTAAAATACATACCGGTTACTATGCTGGTCATAGCCGAATGCCTCTCGATTGGATTCGTCCGTCCAACCTAGATGCCTTATTGCGAGCCTATCCACAAGCCCGCTTTGTCTTGATGCACCTCGCCTATCCCTATCTGGACGAATTAATTGCACTGGCAAAACATTATCCCAATGTCTATGTCGATTTCTGCTGGGCTTGGAGCATTAATCCTTATTCTGCCAGCCAAGCCTTACGCCAGCTATTACATTCCGTCCCCATCAATAAGCTCTTCATCTTCGGTGGAGACTCCGATTTTCCCGATATTGTCCGCGCCTATGCCACCCAAACCCGCGATTGGCTGACCCGCACCCTACAAGCTGAAATAGACGACCAGCATCTTAGTGAACAACAAACCATTTCCATTGCCACACGCCTCATGCACAACAACCAGCACGACTGTTTTGATATCGACGGGACAAGGTTGGCAATTCATAAATCCAAATCAACTACTGACCGCTAAGTGCACCTGCTGTAATTCCTTTAATAAACTGCCGTTGGAAGAGAAAGTACACCACAATAATAGGCAAGAAGGAGATAGTCGCGCCTGCCATGAGCAAGGGAAAATCCGTCGAGAAACGTCCACGGAAGAAACTCAACCCCAATGGCAAAGTCCGTGCCGACTCCGATTGCAACAAAACAACGGGTAACAAAAACTCATTCCAACTCCACATAAAGTCAAAGACCAACAGTGTCAACAAAGCGGGGCGCGTCAAGGGCAGGACGATATGAATCATCAAGGTGAAGTGGTTACAGCCATCCACCAGAGCTGCATCGAGTATTTCTCCAGGTATCTCTTGGATAAAACTCCGCAAGAGCAAGATTCCAAAAGGCAAGACAATCGCAATCTGAGGCAGGATAATCGCCCAGTGCGTATCCAACAGCTTCAAATCCAGCATCTCATAATAGAGGGGAATCACCAGCACCCCCAGCGGAATCGTCAAGCCGATTAAAAACAGCACAAACAGCACGTTCTTACCAGGGAACTGATACAACGCAAAGGAATAGGCGGCAAGCATCGAAAAAGTCAACACGCCCAGCACCGTTGGCACAGCTACAAATATACTGTTCTTGAAGTATAACCCAAACTTACCAGTGTCCCATGCTTCAGGATAATTTTCCCATCGCAACACGGGTGGCGGACCTAGCGGGTCACTGACCACTTCCTTGCGGGTTTTGAACGAGGTCGAAAGCACCCAGAACATCGGAATGACCACAACCAATGATAGAAATCCAGCCAATGCCGTGGTCATGACGGAATGTACCAGCTTGTTATGGCGGTATGAAGTCGATGATGCTACCGTCATACTATCCTTCCTCAAAGTTGCCTCGTATCCAAAGGAGTAAAATCGACAAGACCAGAATAAACGCGCCGAGTGCAACCGCAATCGTGGAGCCATACCCCACATTATGGAAACTGAAGGCATTATTCAGCATGTGGAGAGGCAAGACCAACGACGAATTGGCGGGTCCGCCTCGTGTTAGCACGAAGACCAGATCAAATACTTGGAAAGAGAAAATCGTCGTGACCAACACGACCGTTGTCAATGGACCACGAATGAAGGGAAGCAGAATATGACGGAATTGTTGCCACCAATTGGCTCCATCAACCTTCGCTGCATCAAAATAGACCTCATCAATGTTGTCCAACGCAGCGATGAATATCACCATCGTAAAGCCATAGTGAATCCAGCTCCATGCGATAAACAACGCCCAGATTGCCAGCGACTTGTCACCCAGCCAAAGCTGTTGCAACTCCTCCAGACCCACACCACCAAGCAACTTATTCAATGCGCCATGTCGTGGCTCATAAATCCAACCCCAAATAATTGCAACGGTCACTGACGACAACACCTGTGGCAAAAAGTAAATCGTCCGAAACAGCACCTTCCCGTGCATCGGACTCCGGGACAGCATAATCGCCAGCATCAACCCAATGATTACGGGTACGACAATGCCTCCGCCCATCCACAAGATGTTATTCTTAAATGCCAGCCAGAACAGCTCATCTTGCAACAACGAAGCATAATTTTCTAAGCCAATAAACTCTCTCGGATTTAAACCATCCCATTTATGCAAGCTCAACCATACCAATTGCGTCGCCGGATACAGAAAAAACATGGCGTAAATGATGAACGCAGGCAAAATGTAGCCGTAGGCGATGAATTTATTCTTACGCCAATTTTGTGGCTTGGATTTCACGTCTCAGACCTTGATGATAACGGAGTGATGAGAGTGAGGCTGGCAACCCTACCAATGGAATTGCCAACCTTAATAAAACTAGTTTGAGCAGACCTTATCCTTCCATAGCTTCGGCGGCTTGCTCTTCATAGACAGCTTGGACATCTTGCATCGCTTGTTCAGGCGTGATGTCACCTGCGACCATTTCTTGCATCTTCGCCCATATCGTTTGTTGAACTTCTGGACTGATATTCCCTTCAAACAAACCGGGACCTGACTGTTGCATCGCGCTGAAAATATCCACTTGCAGTTGATCCACGGCATCGGGCAATTCGTCAAATTGGAACGGGACAAGCAAACCATTTTCCCAGAAGAACGCCATGTTTTCTTCACTGACCAGATAATCAATGAGATCGACAACAATATCAAGGTGTTCAGTGTTAGCGACGATGACGAAATCATCATATGGTGTAAATCCACCCATATGATACGGTAAGTCAGGATTCATCGGCGGTGTACGGAAGAAACCCACTTCAAAATCGGCTAGACGGAAGTCGGCTTGAACCCATGTTCCACCGATATTCATCGCGGCTTCCTCATTCACAAACAAGTTATTGGCATCTACAAAGCTAGAAGCTAGCATATTCGGGTCCAGATAGCCTTTTTCTGTCCACTCGACAATCTTCTCTCCAGCTTCGATTAATCCCGGAGCAACATAACTGACCGTCGGGTCAAGCTGTTCCAATGCCAAGAGATGATCGTATTCGATGTTAGTATGCACCAATTGCGACCAAACATGCTGGAGGGGCCACGCATCACGCCCGCCAACCGACACAGGGACATATCCAGCATCAAGGGTGGCTTGCATCACTGCCTCAAATTCCTCAATTGTTGTTGGAATTTCTAAGCCCAGTTCCTCAAAGATGCCTGTATTGTAATAAACACCTACACCTGTCCACTCATATGGAATCCCATAGATTTCGTTTTCAAAAGGCATGTTGTTGACTTCGATGGCTTTTGGATCAAGGTTATCGAGCCAGCCACGCTCTTCCGCAATCGGTGCCAAATCAACGAGATGTCCAGCTTCGGCATAAAGCCATGTACCGACAGAGACAGGTGGTACGGTAGCGGAATCGGGTCCAGTTCCTCCATCAAGGGCTAAGGGCAAGGTACGGACCATATCTTCAAATGGAAAACCCACCAGCTCAATTGTCACGCCGGGATTTTCTGCTTCAAACCGATCAAACGCCTCGCGGAAAATGTCCAACGTTGCCGGAGCTTCCCCTTCAAACCAAAAGGTCAAGGTTACATCCTGTGCGCCAGCCACCAACGACGAAAAAAACAAAATCAGACTAATCAGACAAGTAAAAAATGACTTTTTCATATCATACTCCCCCCACTTGAATCAAAAAGAACGAAAAAAATCAATTACCGTTGATTGCTTTCATAGTCCCACCTTATACTCTTCGGACTCGCGCTGACGTAAATTGGTTCGCGCAACGAAATGGCTACGGTCCCCCCGATAGATATCCCGCGCATATTCAATGGGTGTATCATCCATATCAAATGCGACCCGTTTCACGAGCATCAATGGCTCACCGACCTCTATTTGCAAGGTGTCTGCCTCATACTCGTTGGCAACAATTGGCTCAAGGATGTTTTCTGCCATCTTTAAATGGATGTCATATTCTTCTTCAAGTAAGGTATAAATTGAGAGAGTTGTCAGGTCAAAACGATCGATATTCGGACAATGCTCAATTGGAAAATAGGAATTTTCGAGGGCAATCGGTTCGCCATTAGCTGTACGAAGACGATGAATATAGTAAAGCGGATGCCCGATAGTCACATTGAGCTTGTCTGCGAGTTTGATGTGTGCAGAAATCTTTTCAAGCTCTAGTAACTTCGCTCCCGGAATCAAGCCTTTTTTTCTCATACTCTCTGAAAAGCCCACCAACGTATCGACTTGCTGTTCCAACTTGGGTTCTGCAATAAACGTCCCACTCCCTTGCCGTCGTTCCAAAATGCCTTCCCGATAGAGAACATTTAATGCGTGACGTACAGTCATCCGACTCACGCCGAGCTGTTCACTGAGTTTTCGTTCCGAGGGCAGTTGGTCGCCGGGTTGCAATAATCCAGATTCAATCTGGTTGATGATCGACTCAGAAATTCGAGAATAAACAGGCTTATCCAAAATAGATTGTCCAAAAAGTCTTTTCGCTAAATTGATATAGTGGTCTATACCAATATAAAGGAGAATTAGACGATTTGTCAAGCAATGAGTAATACACGGAGTGGTGAATTTCATGGATAGACAAAATCAATGAGGTGAGTGGGGTATTAGGGATAGCGTTGACGATATAATTGTCGTCGGTTCCACGCAAAGACAAAGAGCTTGAGGGTGCGCTCCACGCGATGGGTTTCACGCTTATTCGGCATAGGCGTGTGCGTTCCGGGTGAATAAATCAAGGTTTTGTAAGTGACAAACAGGTCACTATAGTACCAAATCGCTTGAGGACTGGCATCAAGGAGGGTTTGAAGATTGGCTTCATCTCGTTCCGGGGTGACACACCACCCAACAATGCAACTGTTGGCACTTTCAACGAATGTTACAAGGTAGTATCGGTTTTTTCTTGCCGACAAAAGTGTACAACTCATCCATTTCGACGGTATGCAGGGGCTTTTCAGCTGGCAAGGGAGCATCTGGCAACTGTACAGTACGAGCCTTCACCCAAATCATAATCGTGACTTGATCCACCCCTAGATGACGGCAATCCGACGATAGCCAAGCCCATCGGCAGACAGCTTGACAGCTAGCTGGCGCGTTTCATCACTATACATTTGGCTTGGCTCTGGCGTGTAACGTCGCTGACAGGGTTTGCAGAGCATCCGTTGACTCCCCGCTCCTGTTTTGCCTGATTTAATCTTTTTTTCACTTGCTTGACAGTACGGACACTTGTTCATCCTCTCACTTTATCCCATCTCCATTTATTTCACTACTCCCGATAACTGTTGCCTTGAAGTTTGTATTTTAGGAGATGTAAGTAGCGGTAAATGTTGTCAAATATAGTTAGAAAAAGCTTAGCTTGTCTTGATGATTTGAAGCGTTGCATGTTTTTATTGCTCGCTACCGTACCCGACGAACGGGATACTCAATTATGTTGTTGAGCCATTTGTATCGGCGATGTTCTACAGTGGACAAAAAGTTTGTTTGAGCGAATGTGTAGGTGCAAAGCTTGGTAGTAATAATACCCTGACATATATAGGTAGCCTACTAAGAGCTTGCAGTAGAAGTGGATTGCCACAATTAGTGAAGGCGGCACTGCCTATCGATCACATTACGAATATTACAAAGGCCTTGCCACTCAGCATAACGAAAAGCAACATTTTCTAGGTGCTTGGATGTGGAGGTAGCGATTGTAATTGGCAAGAGCTTCGCTGCAATCACCAAGTGCCACATAAACATCATCGTCACAGCGGGTGTCTTCATAGCACCAGATTATGACGGGCCACATCTCAGATGAGAATTGGCACCTCAGCCTTTGATGTTAATGTAATGTGTGACTATATCGTTGGTGATGAAGACCGCAAAATCTGGGAAGCTCAGGGTTTGCGAGGCATTCTCGTCCTGACAACTAGCGTCAATGCAGTAGTTTCCAAGAGAGGATCAGTTGCCTACGATACCAGCAAAACTGGCGCCAACCACCTCGTTCGCGAACTAGCGATCGAACTCTCGCCACTGGTGCGTGTCAACGGACTTGGACTCGCTACTGTCGTTGAAGGTATTAGCATGTTTCCGCGTGATCGCATGATTAGCTCGCTAACCAAGTATGAGATTGATTTCAACGAATCAGAGAATATAGAGACATTTCGTACCAGTTAACAAATTTCTACGCCAAACGTACACTCACAATGCAGGCAATTACACCGAACGATCAAGCTGAAGTCGCCTTTTTGCTGAGTTCCAGTGCGTTCAGCAAGACAATCGGTCAAATTTTCAGTGTGGATGTGGTCTACACGAAGCCTTCCTGAGATAATCTCGATAAAGAAGTGGAAGCAAATACATGTTCTTGAATTTCGAGAAAGTTTGTTTGTATTTACAAACGCCCATCTCCCAAATATCAGCTCTTTTCGCTCTTGGGAACTTGCATTGCCGATGTGATTTGCCCCTGATACACGCATGTCTGTCGTGAAACATTGGAGCACATCGGCATTGGAGCCGTTTCGCGATGCCGCAAGTTCGTTCGATAGTAATTACATGATGATCGAAGGCAGCCAGCTTAAACAGAATACTGATTGAGTAGATTTAGCAAGTCGAAGTACAAAACCCGAAACTATATACCAAAGACCACCGC